>JAFZWI010000130.1 GCA_017617355.1 Salinivirgaceae bacterium
ACATCTTCGGCAATGTATTCAAAGATTTTTGTTACCAGCAACTTGCCTTTGGCGTCGTAGGTGCATTGTGTCTTCTTGCGACCAAACTCGTTGTATTCGAAAGTTTTATAGGTCATCAAACGGTTGTTTTTGTCATAAACAAGTTCCTTCGACACCTTGCCGGCGGCGTTGTACTCAAAGCGTTTGCGCCATTTCACGCCCGCCGGTGAATACTCCACCTCCTCAATTTTCTTGCCCTCGGGATTGTAAGTTGTGGTGTGGTCCAAAATCTGCGCATTGGTCTTCACATCAGTGTTCCACTCCTTGATGACAAGGTTTTTCTTGTTGATTTTCTGCGAATTGTCCTGCGCGTTTACCATTCCGGCCGCACCAGCCAATACCGCCAACATTAGAATTATTTTCTTCATAATATGTTTGTTATCGTTAATCTCTCAATTACGATGCCGATTCAGTTTTTCGGCACTGCAAATAACGTTTTTTTAAGCGAAATAGCATCGACGGAATGATTTTTTCGACGCTGCATTTCCAAAATTTTTAAAACGCACATGTTCGATAAAAGTTGTGGAAACCACGATTATTTCACTTAAAGCGTTTGTATATGTCAATCAGCGTCTTACACTCGTTCTCCCAATTCAATTCCGACGCCGCAATATCCAATTTCTCCTCGTATTTATCACGTTGGCTCACAACCTTTTGTATCAACTCGGCCAAGCCGCCAGGCGTCCGCTCCGTCAGCATCTCTCCCACTCCGTATTTTTCAATAACACGCTGCATTTCAGGCAGACACGACACAACAACCGGCACACGCGCCTGAATGTAATCGAACAGTTTGTTAGGCAATGCGTAATGATAATTTTGGCCCAAATCCTCCTCTATCGACAAACCGACAGCCGCTAATTGAGTTTTACTGCGCAACTCATCTGGCGAAAGACGGCCTAAAAAGACGATTTTTCCGCCACACTTCTGCTCTGCCGCCAGCTGCCGCAAATCGTTCTCAACGCCTCCCGAACCAGCAATCCACAGCTCATAATCAGGCAGATATTGCATTGCCGCAATCATTATCTCAATGCCGCGGCCTACGTTCAACGCCCCTTGGTACATTATGACTTTGCCAACCGGCGCATTTTCGGGTTTGGGCAAGGCGTAAGGAACGTTCCTCACTACCGAAAACTGACGATTGTATTTAACAGAATAAATGTCAGCTAACGACTGGCAGACGGTATAGGCAGCCGATGCGCGAGGCACAAACAGTCGCTCAGCGGCAAGCCACACACGGCGTTTGAACCGGCGCCCAATAAGCTCCGGAAGTTCTGTAAAATACTCATGGCTATCGTACACCAATGGCTTGTGTTTCAATACTGAAGCCAACGAAGCGCCCACAAGCGAATCCAAATCGTTGGCCAAAACCAAATCGAACTTATGAAACATCAGATACCAGAACAACCGCCAGTTGAACAGTAAATACATCATCATTCCCTTACTGGCGAGAAGCTTGCAACGAACAGCCTGGAATTTAACATTAAGAGGTTTACTTGACGGATTCTCGCGACCGAACAACATCACATTGAAACCATTGTCGGACAAAGTGCCGGCAATTCGCAGAACGCGCTGGTCGGTGTTCAAATCGGTTGTTACTGCAATCATTATCCGTTTCATAGTGGCAAACTTATATATTTCCTCACAAATATCTTATTGTGCATAACTTTTTAAAAAGTTGAAAAGGGCGGCAACCCGACGACATACATTTTATATAATTTGCCATAATATAAATGCAACAACATCTAAATGAGTATCAATAAGTTTCAAATAAAAGGTGGCAACAAACTGAGCGGGAGCATTATCCCGCAAGGCGCGAAAAACGAGGCTTTGCAGGTTCTTTGCGCCGTGCTGCTCACCAACGATGAGGTCACAATCCGCAACATACCGTCAATCCGCGATGTGAACACACTGATTGACATTATCGCCGACATGGGCGTCACTGTTGAACACCTCGACAAGCACACATGCCGGTTCAAAGCCGACAAAATACAACCCGAATATCTGCAATCGCGCGAGTTTGCCGAAAAGACAGCCAAAATCCGTGGCTCGGTGATGCTTGTGGGGCCGCTTTTGGCAAGGTTTGGCAAGGCTTACATTCCGAAGCCGGGCGGCGATAAGATTGGCCGTCGCCGATTGGACACCCACTTCATCGGTCTGCAAAACCTTGGCGCAAAATTCGAATACGATGCCGACGGCAAATTCTACAATGTTGAGGGTAAAAATCTGAAAGGCACATACATGCTGCTTGACGAAGCGTCGGTGACAGGTACGGCCAACATCATACTGGCCGCCGTAATGGCGCAAGGCACAACAACAATCTACAACGCCGCCTGCGAGCCTTACATTCAGCAACTCTGCAAGATGCTGAACAAAATGGGCGCTAAAATATCGGGCATCGGTTCCAATCTGCTTACTATTGAGGGAGTTACAAGTCTCAACGGCTGCGACCACACCATTCTGCCCGACATGATTGAGATTGGCAGTTTCATCAGTTTGGCCGCCATGACACACTCCGAACTGACAATAAAAAACGTGTCGTACCAAAACCTCGGAATTATCCCGCGAGCTTTCCAACGGCTTGGTATTCAAATGGATTTGCAAGGCGACGACCTGCACATTCCGGCACAGGACCATTACGAAGTCGATACCTTTATCGACGGCTCGATACTGACAATTGACGACGCACCGTGGCCCGGTCTGACGCCCGACCTGCTCAGCGTGCTGCTCGTAACAGCCACACAAGCCAATGGCAGCGTACTGTTCCACCAGAAGATGTTCGAGAGCCGCCTGTTCTTCGTCGATAAACTGATTGACATGGGCGCACAGATAATCCTCTGCGACCCGCACCGCGCAACGGTTATCGGAATGAACAACCGACACTCGCTCAAAGGCATCAACATGACAAGTCCCGACATCCGTGCCGGTATGGCTCTGCTCATTGCCGCGCTGTCGGCCAAAGGAACATCAGTCATCGACAACATCGACCAGATTGACCGCGGATACGAAGACATCGATTTGCGTATCAATGCATTAGGGGGAGATATTATCAGACTATAACACTGACGATAACGATAAACGATAACACTGACACTAATTAATTACGAATTATGAATTACGAGGTAAAAGAATGCTCTTTAAAGACGCGGCACGCCACGTCTCTACAACTTTAAACTTGCTACTTTTGCCTTATGCCTTTTGACTTAGAACTTAGAACTTAACTTAATGGAATACAAAAATATAAGCGACGAATTTGTTGATGAGGCACGAAAGCTGATTGAGGCCGCCAATCATATTGTGATTGTATCGCACAAGAATCCTGACGGCGACGCAATTGGTTCAGGGTTAGCCCTTTACAACTACTTCACGGCAGCTGACAAACACGCCACTTTCATCTTGCCCGACCTTATGCCGAGCAACCTAAAATGGATGCCAAGTGTCGATAAGATAATAACTTACAAGACAACACCCGCCGACGCCGACGCCGCCATAGCGCAAGCCGACCTTGTTATTATGGCCGACTTCAACAGCAACTCGCGCATGGGCGATTCGCTGAAAAGTTTCGAGGCCAGTCCGGCCAAACGCATACTGATTGACCACCACCCGTTCCCCGAGGTGCGCTTTGATATTGCATACAGCCGCCCCGAGTCGAGTAGCACGTCGGAACTTGTCTACGAGCTGCTGGCGGCACTCAGCGGCAACTATGTTTTGGAAACCGATGTGGCCACCTGCCTGTTCACTGGCATAATGACCGACACCGGCTGCTTCAACTACAACTCATCGGCGCCAATCACCTTCAACATAATAGCGCACCTGCTCGAATCGGGAATCAACAAAGACCAGATTGTTGACAACGTGATGAACCACTTTTCCGAGACACGGCTGCGCATGCTGGGTTTCAGCCTGAGCAAGAAGATGAAAGTTCTGCCACAATATCAGACCGCCTACATCTGGCTAACAAAACAGGAACTTGAAGCGTTCAATAACCAGCAAGGTGACACTGAGGGACTTGTAAACTACCCGCTCACTATCGACGGAATCAACTTTTCGGCCTTGTTCACCGAGAAAGACGGGCTTACCAAATGCTCGTTCCGCTCACGCGGCACCTTCCCCGCCAACAAAGTGGCATCGGAGCGTTTCAGCGGCGGCGGACACCTGAACGCGGCCGGCGGCGAGTTCCACAAGACAATCGGAAAGACAATATATTATTTCGAAAAAGTACTGCCCGAATACGAAGAGTATCTGCAGAAATGAATCGCGCCGCATACATATTATTATTAATAGTGACGCTTGCCGCATGCAGCAGCCGGAGCAATAACGGCATGGTGCCAATGAGCAAAGAGAGCCTGATGAAAGCCAACCGTGGACTTGTCAGCCTCGACCAGGAGCGCATTGAGAGCTATGCCGAGCGCCACCATTGGGATATGCAAACCAGCCAAACCGGGCTTTGGTATCAGATTTACGAACACGGCGACGGCGACAGCGCACAAACCGGACTCACGGCGCACATCAACTACTCGGTGTCGCTGCTCGACGGAACGCTCTGCTACACATCGGACAGCACTGGCGAAAAAACGTTCAGAATTGGAAAAGGCGGCGTCGAATCGGGACTTGAGGAGGCGATTTTGATGATGCGTGTGGGCGACAAAGGACGTTTTATAATGCCTCCACATCTTGCTCACGGGCTTTTGGGCGACGAAAATAAAATTCCTGCCCGTTCAATTATAGTTTATAAAGTGGATTTGATTAATTTAACGCGCTAATTCGAAGATAGAAATGCCACTCTATTTAAAAATTGCCAGACCAATATGGTTGCCAGTGTTAGCCATAGCACTGTTTGCATCCTCATGCTCAAGCAAATACGAAGGATATTCGCACAAAAACGGCATCTACTACAAGCTGATAACCATTGGCGACACCGTCAATCCGCCGCACCCCGGCGACTACGTAACCACACAGTTGCGTTACGCCACCGACCATGATTCGACATTTTTCAGCGGAAACCGCACCTTCCAGCTCACCGCACCCGAGTTCAAAGGCTCAATCGATGAGTGCTTCCTGATGCTCTCGGCCGGTGACAGCGCATCGTTCATCATCGATGCAGAGAAATTCTTCTTAAAGACACTCCAGTGCCCGATGCCAAGCTTCCTGAAACGCGGCGACAACATAAAAATCGACATCCGCATGAGCGACATCCGCACCGAGGACCAGTACCGCCGCGACAAGGAGGAGTTCCTAAAATGGATTGAGGACTTTGGCGAATACGAGAAACTGGTGCTGCGCAACTTCATCGAGAAACAAAAAATTGATGTGGAGCCGACCGAGTCGGGAATGTACTTCATCACACTTGAACCTGGCAACGGCAAACCCGTTGAGTACGGCGACATTGTTACAGTCCACTACGAAGGCAGATTCCTCAATGGCCGCTTCTTCGACTCAACAGTGAAACGCAATCAGCCGTTTGAGTTTGTCTATGGCACTGAACTGCAGGTTATTGCAGGTTTGGAGGACGCCATTGGACGTATGCGCGAAGGACAGCGCGCCTTGGTGATACTGCCCTCGTATCTGGCTTGGGGCGAAAAAGGCTCATCGACAGGAATAATTCCGCCGTTCACAACCGTGATTTACGAAGTGGAGCTGCTCAAAGCTGTTGCCCACAACACCGAGGAAGCCAGCATCATCGACGATGACGACACAATGTCAGAATAAACCGGCAACCTTGGACACGCCAAACAAGATAAAAGCCCTCTACAACAAATACAGCATAGCTGTCTGGGCCTACATTTGCTTCACAATCATCGGCATAGTTGTCTGGATTATCCGCGATATCCGCTACTTTTTCCTTTTCAACGGCATAGGCTCATCGGAGCTGATAACACGCATAATTGTAATCCGCTACCCGCAGCATCGGCAGCTGATGCGCCGCATAATCCAAATTTTCATAGGCTCGTTGCTGCTGTTTATGCTCGGCCTCGGCTTTGGCGTCGATTTTCAGTTTGAACACATCTTCTTCGACCTTCAGGCCGGAATAGTTACCGGCGCGCTCATCCACGGCATAATAGCACGACTTGTCATTCCGTTTGTTTTCGGCAACGCCTGCTGCTCACGCGCTTGCTGGGACGGAATGTTTTTTGAGGCGATGAACAGCAAAACGCGATGCAAGACGCCAACCAAGCGCAACCCGTGGATAGCCTGGGGCTATATGGCTCTGCTGATATTGATGACCATTTTTGTAGCCCGATATTTCACCAATCCGTCTGGCGACGAGCACGAGCTGCTTCGCAAAAAATGGATTATCGCCCAGAACATTTTTATTGTAACACTTGGTTTCATTCTGACATTTGTGTGGGGAAGCCGCGCCTACTGCCGTATGCTCTGCCCCTATATGACAATTTCGAGTCTGCTCTACCGATTCTCATTTTTCAAGATAACACCAATAAAATCAGCCGATTGCACACAATGCGGAGCTTGCAGCAACGCCTGTCCAATGCTTATCGATGTGAAAGAATCGGTCAGGAAAAAAGAGAAAATTCAGGACCCGCAGTGCATTCTGTGCGAACGATGTGTCAGCGCGTGCAAGCGCAACGTACTGAGAATAAGCCACAAAAAGGCGGAATAATCCAATTATCAAGGCAAAAAAAATCCGGGCAATACCGCCCGGATTTTGATATGAAGAAAACGGATTCTAATACTCCGCAAACTTTTCGTCTCCTTTATCGACAATAGCCTCGGCCTCCATAACCACCAGACGCTCGCGGCAGTCGGAAGCGGCCTGCACAAACACTTTCGGCACATCGGGCAGACGATATTCAGCCCAAGCCTTCATTACAGTGTAATCGGAATAATCGCGCAGATAGATGACAACCGAAGCTAAATCGGAAAGCGAAGCCTCCACCTTTCCCAACAACCCGACAACACTGTCAAGCATCAGGTCGGCCTGCTTGCAGACATCGGGCTCCGAAGCCGTCTCGCCCACTCCGTTCACAATCACCTGACGGCGGTCGCCATACTGGATTGAAGTGGCTATCACATTTGCCGTCTGCTGATAAGAAATCTGTTCCGGTTTCAGCCCTTTAAGCGCGTATGCGTCAAGGCTGGCAATATATTTGGCGTCGCTATGGTTGCCCTCGATAACAAGGTTGGCAAGCAACGGATTGGCCTGCAACTTGCCGAATGTATTCTTGCAAGCTGTACTAACGGCCTTGCCTATTGCCGCAATGTTCTGAACAAAGAACCACGAGCGGACGCAGTTGCCAGCAAGGGTTACATTATGCTTGCGCAACAACTCGCGGTAGTTTTCGATGAGTTTGGCTGTCTGCTCCTCGGCCTGGCCGTGTGAGCTGCGCAGACAGGTGTTCCAGATGTGCGAGTAGCCGTTGTGCTTCACTATGAAGGCATCGGCCGACGACTCTACCTCCACTTCGGTCTGGAAAATGCACCACAAGGCAATCTTTGTTCCGTTGAGCGGCGGTTGCTCCACAATTGAAACCGCGCAAGGAGTGTTGTTCAGCGAGCGTTGCAACTCGGTGAGCTGATTGGCGGCATCGCTCAGAAAATAACGGACAAAGACCGGTTTGGCCTGCGGAATGCGTGTGTTGTTGAACTCTTTAAGCGCTCCCTGAATATGATTCAGTTGCTCGGCAAACGGCATATTCTTGCGCGTTACCTTAAACATCACATTGTAAACTGTCGGCTTGTCGCTTATCGCAAAGCGCGAGACATTAGCCTCAACATTATAATAATCAGAAGTAAAACGTGTGTATTTCACGATATATAGTTTTTAAGTGCGCACGAATTTATAAATAAAAGTTCACACACATCATTTTTGACAAAATTGTTTGAAAAAGGTTTTCCTAACTATATCGTTTTTTCCTAAAATTGCGATAGACAAATGTCTTTTATCAATTTGAATTTTAACATTAAAACTACCATTATGAGAACCAACCTACTGATGCTTGCCGGCGCGCTAATGGCTGTCGGATGCACAGAGCAAAAACCGCCGCTTGTTTACACTGTTGAGAACACCGGCGCGGCACTGCCGAAAATAGAGTATGTCAATCCCGACAATCTGCCGCAATGCGCCACCTTACCCGACCCGTTTGCTTGGTCGGACGGCAGCGGACGCTCCACAAAATTCGCTGATTGGGAACGCCGCCGCAACGAGATTAAATCGGAAATCGAATTTTATGAGATAGGCGCCAAACCCGATAAGCCTGAGGAAATTACAGCCACATTGGTCGACACCGTGCTGACCGTGGTTGTGAAACACAACGGCGAGACACTGACGCTCACCAGCCGTCTGCGTCTGCCAAAGAAAGGCGAAGGTCCGTTCCCTGTAACTATCGGCATGGGACGCTTCAGCGGCACTGGTGCTCTGCAACCCACGCTGTTCAAAGACTGCATCCAGGTGCCTTTCGACCACGACCAGGTTATCCGCAGTAGTCATCAGGCTGTGCGCGATGACAGTGCCCGCTATTATAAATTGTACCCCGAAGCGCGCAACAACGGCAACTACAGCGCATGGGCATGGGGCGTGAGCCGTCTAATCGACGGTTTGGAACTTGTGGCCGACCAACTGAACGCTGACTTGAGCCGCCTTGCCGTATCGGGTTGCTCCTACGCCGGCAAAATGGCGCTCTACTCAAGCGCCCTCGACGAGCGCATCACTCTTGCTATTGTGCAGGAATCGGGTGGCGGTGGCATCAACTCATGGCGCGTGAGTGACGACTTCACCGCCCGCACCGACACTAATGTTGAGCGCATATGCAACACCAACTACACTTGGTTCAGCCCAGCTCTGAAGGAGAATTTCGAAGGCCGTGTTGACCGTCTGCCTTTCGACCACCACGAAATTATTGCGATGTGTGCCCCGCGTGCCGTATTGGTTCTTGGCAACGGCGACTACGAGTGGCTTTGCGACCATTCGGGCTACGTGTCGTGCCGCGCCGCCGAGCTTGTCTATCACAAATTCGGCATTTCAGACCGCTTCGGCTATGTTTTCGATGACCACCACATCCACTGCCGCGCATCGGAACTTCAAACTCAAGCTGTTATGGCCTTCATAGCCAAATTCTTATACGGTGACCAAACGGCCAACACCAATATCCGCTATGTGAACTATCCACCACTAATGAATGTCGATGTCGACAAGTGGATTAAGTGGAAAGATTAAAACGGCGTGTTCGGCTACATACAAAAAAACTAACCCTGCAGGGTTAGTTTTTTTGTTTCACCAATGTTTCAGTCAAAAACAGAAAAGCCTTGCAAACTTTTGGTTTACAAGGCTTTCGTGTTGTCGTGGAAGGACTCGAACCCTCACAAGCAGAACCAGAATCTGAGGTGCTACCATTACACTACACGACAATGGTTTCAATGCCGCAAAGATAGAAATCTTTCATCATATGCAACAACTAATTCGAAAAAGTTTTGTGTTGAGTATAGAGTAAAGTTTAAAGTGGACTTTGTTCGGGACTTTAAACTCTTATCATCAATCATCACTTTCTATCGCCTTCAAGAGGTTCATATACCGCCACTCGACAGCCAAAATGAGCGACAGGAACACCAAGACTGGCATCCGGTAACGCACCAACGCACCGAAATTTGCAGTTGTTATGCCGACGAAAAATGCGTAGGTGAGCATCAGCACAAAAGCGGCCATAAGGAACGGACGGCGCAGTATTACTGCGAAAAAGCGCCGCACTCCCATTGATAGCAAAATTTTGATTATCAATATGAAAGCAATAGTCGTTTCCAAAGCCGAGATAAGCATCAGCGGATTGCGGACATCCCACAGGAAAGGACGGAAAACACCAGCCATAATGGCCTGCGGAGCTTTCGACAGCATACCACCGATTGTGGGGTCGAACTCTCCAATGTCGAAGCTGTTGCCGCCGTAATAGTCTTTACGCAAATCGTCTTGAATGATAACGGCCGTCTCGATAATGCTGTCGATTGACTGATAGCGCGAACTGGCCAGCGAGCCGAACCTCATAAACACTCCCACACCTATCAGCCATGCAAACAGCGCGATAATCGGGAATATCAGTACGCGCATCATGCCGCTTTTCATCCTATTGATGACCACAAACGCAACCCAGATAATGGAAGCAAGCACTGCCGTAAAAAACGTGTAGGCGCGGATTTCGAAGCAGACATAGCCCCAAACCACAAGCACCAAAATGCTATACTGCAGCCGCGTACGATTAATAAAAATATTATGTATCGATATGAATATGAACAACATGGCAGCCAGACACCAGCCGTCTTTCAGCAATCCCGACCCCCAGAACACAACCGACGGCACAAACAACAACGCAATGGCGAAATTGCGGTCGTTGGCGGGGAACAGCCTGAGCATCAGCTTGTAGAAACGCCAATAGGCTATGTAAAAGAAGGCGTTCATAACTATTGTGTTACCAATAAACGTCTTGAATCCAAGCAGATAGAAGATGATATTGAATCGGCAAACGGCAAACGAGTTAGGGTCGCGCCAATAAGTTGGCCAACCAGTGTACCAATCGAAAGACGAAGCCACCTCAGGCGAACGGTCACCGAAAAAGGCGCGGACAAAAATTCCGAAATCCTTGTGGGCTAGCCGCTCCATACAGCGTGTACCCCAATAATAATAGTGAGTGTCGGTAATGCCGTAATGAAAAGTATAGAAGAGCGCAAAGATGATGCCCGCCGCCACTTTCAGGAACAATCCGGCGGTGAAATATTTGTAGCACGGCTCCTCATCGATGTGATTACGGGTGATGCTGGACGCAACGAGCCACAGCACCATTATGTACAGCACCGCCACTAACAAATCGGCAATTGTGATTACACCCATAGAAGTCGAATTTACGGCTTGCACCGGAAATGCAAATGTGTGAAAGATTTGGTTGCGCCCAAAGAATTTTCCACAGTCATATCGGCACAATCCATTATTTTAGCCGAAAAATTTATCACGATGTTTGAAATAGACGGCAAACTTGTCAGCCTCGACGTTATTGAGAAACGATTTATATGCAACCTCACAGCTTGCCGCGGCCGGTGCTGTGTGGAAGGCTCGTCGGGCGCTCCACTTACCGATGATGAGACTAAGATTTTGGAAGACATCTTCGACAAAATAAAACACAGACTGACACCGGAGGCCATAGCCGCCATTAACGAACAGGGAAAATGGATTACCGACAGCGACGGCGACAAGGTTACAACCCTTGTTGACAAAGGACCGTGCGCCTACGCCGTAACCGACGGCAACCTGGTAAAATGCGCCATTGAAATGGCCTGGAAAGACGGCGAAGTGGATTTCCAAAAACCCGTATCGTGCCACCTCTACCCTATCAGAATAAAGAAATATGCTGGATTCGACGCCGTGAACTACGAAGAGATACCGCTCTGTTACGAAGCGACTGAGAAAGGCGAACGGCTTGGCGTGCCTGTTTACAAATTTCTGAAAGAACCGCTAATACGCCGCTACGGCACCGACTGGTACGAACAACTATGCCTTGTGGCCGACGAATGGCGAAAACAGAAGGGAAACGTCAAGCTATAAGGTTATGGAATCGTTTAATAATCTAATACCGAAGATTATCCGCGGCTATATTGTCGGCTGCATTGTCACCTATTTTATCGGAGCCGCCATTTTCAGAAGTTTCAACATATCAAAATGGTACTCTATCTGGTTCGTAATCTCTCTGATAGCTATCACAATCGTTGTAGCCAACAACTGCATAAACGAAATAAAGAAAGAGAAGAAAAAAGAGACCGAGACAACTGAAAACGAAACGGAAACAGACATTGAGACAGTAACGTCCGAAGCCAAACCAGCCGAAGCTGAACACATTGAAAACGAGTCTGTTGAAAGCGAAACTGAGGAAGATGAAAATTCCGATTTTGATGTTCCCGAAGAAGAATGCACCGAGGATGAGTTTGGTGTTGTTTACTACCACAACCAGCTACTGCGATGCTCAAACAAGAATATAACCGAATATAAGGTTAACGAAGGAACATTATACATACTCGATTCGGCTTTTGAGAATTGCGCGTCGCTGCAGAAAATCACTTTTTCCGATTCTGTCATAGGCATCAGCAAAAAAGCCTTCTGCGGCTGCACATCGCTGAGCGAAATCAATCTTAAACATAATATCGAGGATATAGGAGAAAAGGCTTTTTGCGGTTGCACATCGCTGCAGCATCTGAATATTAGCGCGGACTCTGTTGGCGACAGCGCTTTTGAAAACTGCAATTCGCTGACTGACATCAACATAACTTGCAAAACACTTGGACACAGAGCCTTTTATGGATGCGAATCGATGAGGAAAGCTGATGTTTTCGGCGACATTCAATTTGTTGGCGATGAGGCTTTCAGCCATTGCACTCAAATGCGGCGAATCTGGCTTAACTTTACTGGCGACATCTTCGGAAGCTATGTCTTTAACCATTGCGACTCGCTGAGTGCCGTTTATGTGCCCAAAGGCAGCATACAAAAAGTTGCGGAAAAAAGGCCACCCTTCTCAATGTATCATATTCTTGAGATGATATCGACCAAGGTTTCGAAGATTGAGCTTGCAACCGGAGTAAAAGACAGATATGGCGTTGCCTACAACTCCGACCGCAAACGTCTGATAAAGTGTTACAAACCCGATATCGAGTTTTATGCCTTAGACGATGAAACAAAAGTGATTTGCGATGAAGCGTTCAGCGGATGCAAAAAGCTGGAGCGATTCAACGCACCATTTATGCTCAGCCACATTGGCGACAGAGCCTTTTGCGGCTGCGAGTCGCTACAGAGAGCCAACATTCCAATGGGTGTTGAGCACATAGGCGTAGGCGCCTTCTGGTATTGCACTTCGCTCAAAAAGGTGATATTCCCTGGTTTGCTTAAAAGGATAAGCGACTCGACTTTTGAAGAATGTGTGTCGCTGAAAGAAATCGAAATCCCCGATACGGTTAAAAGCATCGGGTGCAACGCTTTTATGAATTGCAAGTCGCTGAAACAGATTACTATTCCCGACTCGGTTACGAGCATCGAAAAAGACGCTTTCTTTGGCTGCCAGTCGCTTCAACAAATAATAATCCCCGAAGGCTGCACCGAAAAATTCAAAGAAATGCTGCCAGAAGCTTTGTGGGACAAACTTCGCTGTGCTAAAATGTAGAGCCTGTGGACAATAATTGAACTTGGTTTGGCAAAAAAACGATGGACCGGCACGAGAAATTCACAAAGATGACCACCCAACCAGTTGGCAGACTGGTGTGCGAGTTTGCCGTGCCGTCGATGGTGTGTATGCTCGTGAGCGCGTTCTACAACATTGTCGACACCTATTTTGTGGGCCGCATCGACACGCAATCGACAGCCGCGCTGGGAATCGTATTCTCATATATGGCTATCATTCAAGCCGTTTCGTTCTTCTTCGGCCACGGGTCGGGCAATTTCATATCGCGGGCTTTGGGCGCGCAGAAGTCGGAACAGGCCGAAACAATGGCGTCAACCGGCTTTTTCACCGCCATTGCGCTCACCACGCTGATTGCCGTTTTCGGATTTCTGCTGATGGAACCCGTGCTGACGCTGTTCGGGTCCACACCCACCATTATGCCCCGCGCCAAAGAATATTTCGTCTGGATTCTGACGGGAACGCCGTTCATTTCGGGCGTGTTTGTGATGAACAATCAGATGCGGCTTCAGGGCAACGCGTCGATGTCGATGATTGGCGTGATGATTGGCGC
>JAFZWI010000131.1 GCA_017617355.1 Salinivirgaceae bacterium
ATTTTTATTGTCTAACGTGCAATGGGTGACTCAGTCACAAGTAGCACATAAATTTATTAGAATGAAAACTATTGAGATTAAAGGTTCTGTTCGTTCAGAGCTTGGCAAAAAGGCAACACGCGAACTTCGCAAAAACGGACAAGTTCCTTGCGTAGTGTACGGCGGAGAGTCAGTAACCCACTTCACAGCCCCAGTTGAGGCTTTCCGTGGTCTGATTTACACACCGAACATCTACATTGTTGATTTGGTAATCGACGGAAAGGCTTGCAAGGCCATTTTGAAAGACATTCAGTACAACTGCGTATCTGACGCTATCGAGCACATTGATTTTCTTGAGGTTAATGACAAAAAACCAGTTTCAATCGCTATTCCTGTGAAACTGAATGGTTTGGCCGAAGGTGTTCGCCAAGGTGGTAAACTGGTGTTGAAACTTCGCAAAATCCGCGTTAAAGGTTTGATTGCCAAACTTCCTGACATTCTTGACATTGATGTCACCAACCTCGGACTTGGCAAGGCTATCAAGATTCAGGATTTGAGCTTCGACGGTCTTGAGCTTCTTGAGGCTAAGAACGTTGTTGTAGCAACAGTTAAGATGACTCGTGCCGCAGTATCGGCAGCCGCTGCAACTGAAGAAAAATAATTTAGGGAGTGAAATATCTGATTGTAGGTTTGGGCAACATAGGCGCTGAATACGCCAACACCCGCCACAACATAGGATTTAAAGTATTGGATGCCTTGGCTAAGGCGTCCAATATTTCTTTTAGCGAGGTGCGTCACGCTTACCGCGCTGATATGAAGTCGCGCGGCCGTACCTTTATTCTCATCAAGCCAACAACCTATATGAATTTGAGCGGAAAAGCCGTTGCATATTGGATGCAGCAGGAGAAAATAGCGCTCGACCATCTTCTTATCATTTGCGACGATTTGGCCTTGCCTTTTGGCAAAATCCGCATCCGTCAGCGCGGCAGCGACGGCGGTCATAATGGATTGAAAAACATCGCCGAATCGTTGTCAACATCCGATTTTGCGCGTCTCCGTTTCGGTATCGGCAACGAATTTACGCGCGGTCATCAGGTTGATTACGTGCTCGGCCAATGGACCGATGAGGAAATAGCAACTCTCGACGAGCGCGTCAATCTTTGCTGCCAGGCTGTTCAGCAGTTGCCGTTTGTAGGCGTTCCCGGCATAATGAATCAATTCAACAACAAGTGATTATTGCGGACACTAGTGCGGAGATTTTGCGTTAGTGTTATCGTTATCGTCAAATCCTAACCCCCATAATCACCACATCGTCGGTTTGGTTGGAGGCGGGACCGCGCCATTCCTCGTAAACAACGTTCAATATCTTTTTCTGTTCAGCCATTGGTTGTCGGTGAATTTCGAGAAGCAAATCGCGAAGGCGGCGGCCCATAAATTTCTTGTTTGTCTCAATTCCGAATTGGTCTTGGAAACCGTCAGAGAAGGTGTAGATGCAATCGCCCTTTTGTATGTCGATGGTAGTGCATTGGAATGGGTCGAGGCACTCGTGTATGCCTACGGGCATGTGGTCGGCCTTGAATACCTGCACCTCGTTGTTGCGGATGAGCACTAGTGGATTATTGGCTCCGGCATACGACAGTTTCATCAGCCGTTCGTTGACCACATAGGCGGCTATGTCCATGCCGTCGCGGCTGCGGTCGCTGGTGTCGACTTGTGCTGTGGCGTGGTCGGCGTCGTGCAGTGCGGTGTGGACATCGTGGCGTTGGCGCAGGTTGGTGATTATGGCCTCGCGCAGGTGGTTTAGAATTTTGTCGGGTGTAATCTCTTGAGCCACAATATAATTTAAGTTGGCCATTCCCAACACACTCATAAAACCGCCCGGCACGCCGTGACCTGTGCAGTCGGCCACAATGCTAATTTTGTTGTCGCCAAACTGGCCCACCCAGTAGTAGTCGCCGCTGACCACGTTGCGCGGTTTGTAGAGTATGAAATAGTCGGGGAAGATTGTTGCGATGGTTTTCGATGGCGTGAGCAGCGAACGCTGGATTCGGCGGGCGTAGTTGATACTGTCGTGAATCTCCTCGCTCTGCTCTTTGATGGTCTTGGCCTGAGCATGAATCTCCTCATTCTGCTTTATAATCTCGTCGTTCTGCGCCATAATCTCCTCATTCTTCTCCATGATTTCGTCATTTTGAGCACGAATTTCCTCGGCTTGTTCTGACAGTATGGCGTTCTTTTCAGCCAAAAGGGCGTTTTTCTTAGCAAGCTCGGCATTAGCTTTATGCTTGATATGCAGCACTCTGACAATGTAGAATATCAGCAGCACCACCAACCCCAAACCACTGATTAGCGAAATGTTGATAATGCGCATCCGGCGGCGCTCGGCGGCGTGAAGTTTCTCTTCATTTTCGAGTTTTAGCGCCTCAATCATTCGGGCGCGCTCCACCTCGGCGTTTTTTATTGAGTTGAGGGTGTTCTCGTTTACCTGCTCTGATTTGTACTCATCGTATTTTTCGTAGTGAGCCAGAGCGTTTTTGTAGTCCTCAAGGTGCAGATAGACTTCATAAAGGCGCCGGTGGTACGTTTTCTTGTCGGATGCGGGAGAGTCATCATCGAAAAACTTCTCCAGTTTCAGCAAGTTGTCAAGCGCCTCGTTGTAACGGTGGAAAAACACAAGGTAGTCGGTGTAAGTGTAGCGGTCGAGCAGGTAGCTGAAAGGGTCGCCGACTTTCAGATTATAATTGCCTACCTTACGGATATACATATAGCAGCTGTCGGCGTATGCCCGCTTGCCAGTCTGGTTCGCCACCTTGATGTATGTACGGGCAAGGTCGGTGTATGTCCAATGTTTTATGGTGATATAATTCTCATTGTCAGTCTCTTTCGATTCGAGCAGATAAATAGACTTTCTCAGATTCTCAATGGCGCTGTTGATTAAAGTGTCCGATTTTTTCGCAAGCAGCTGGCCTATGCAGCGGTAGTGTGTGGCCATGTCAAGAGTGTCGTTCGAAAGAGTGGAGAAATGCAGAGCCTTGCGGTAGGCTTCTTCGGCATTGGCATACATCTTCATGTTCGTATACACATCGCCTAAATCCTTGTATGTTTGGCAGACTCCCGCCGTGTCCTGCAACGTGATGTAGATATTCAGCGCCTTGTTGAAATAAAGGAATATGCTGTCGGGGACGTTCAAATCCTCATAGCAAAGTCCAACTCCAAGGCAGGCCTGTGCAACATATTTGTTCTTTGTGGAGTCGTCGTAAACGTGCATCGCTTTGAAAGTGTAATTCAAGGCGTCGCGGGCATCATCTTTAATGTAATACGCATAGCCAAGTTCGTAATAATCAGACGATAGCAAAGCTGAATCGGTCGGTTTGC
Source organism: Salinivirgaceae bacterium (assembly GCA_017617355.1). Taxonomy (GTDB): domain Bacteria; phylum Bacteroidota; class Bacteroidia; order Bacteroidales; family SZUA-534; genus RUG13583. Next base: position 3,355 of record JAFZWI010000131.1, read on the forward strand.
AGTATTCGAGCGAAAGCGCGGCATACTTCATTATGGTGTCGATGTTGTCCGACGCGGTGGCCATTTCGCAGTATTTCTTTGCCATTTCGATGTTGGGCTCGTGTTTCTTTATCTCAACGGGCTTGAAATCGAGTTGTTCGGGCTCGGCAAAAGCAAGAGTGTCAGGGTCTTTGTCTTGACAATAAGCTGTTTGCGGCAGCATAAAAGACGCTACAAGCAAGGCGAAAAAGATTTTTATTGACATTTTGCGTCCCATAAATCCGATTCTAGAAGTTGTCTGTCAACGTTTTCCAAAAAGGAAATGTAAAGTTAGAAAACTATTGGAGAAAGCAAAATGAGAGTTGATTGTTTGTGTTTTATGATAATGGCAGTGTTTACGTTTTCAGTTTACGTCAAATTCTCACTCCCAATATCACCACATCGTCGGTTTGGTTTTCGGCGGGGCCGCGCCATTGCTCGTATTCGCGGTTCAGGATTTCTTTTTGTTCCGACATCGGGCGTTGGTGGATTTCAAGCAATAGTTCGCGCAGACGGCGGCCCGAGAATTTCTTGTCGGTTCCTTCGCCGAATTGGTCTTGATAACCATCGGAATATGTGTAGATGCAATCACCTTTTTGTAATTCGACGGTGGTGCAGGCAAACGGGTTCAGGCGTGCATAAATGCCAACAGGCATGCGGTCAGCTTTCATCAGTTGAATCTCATTGCCGCGTATTAGCACCAAAGGGTTGTTGGCTCCGGCGAAGGCGAGCGTCATCTGCCGCTCATTAATTACATAAACCGCCGCATCCATACCATCGCAACTGCGGTCGATTGATGAATCGGGCTCGCCATCGTCCTGAAGGGCAGTAGGTGCGTCATCGCTCTGGCGCAGATTGGCTATAATGGCTTCGCGCAAGCGGTTCAATATCAGATCGGGGCTAACATCCTTACCTACAATCCAATTCAGATTGGTCATTCCCAATACGCTCATAAAGCCGCCCGGTACTCCGTGGCCTGTACAGTCGGCCACAATGCAAACCTTGTTGTCGCCAAACTGTCCAACCCAGTAATAATCACCGCTGACAACATTGCGCGGCTTGTAGAGCAGAAAATGATCTGGAAAAATGCGGTCGATTGTCTCGGCCGGAGTGAGCAGCGAGCGCTGGATGCGGCGGGCATAGTTGATGCTGGCTTGAATCTCGTCGCGCTGGGCACGAATTGTGTCGCGTTGTGTCGATATTTCTTCCTTCTGCTCGGCCAGCTCGGTGTTTTTGCGGGCCAGTTCGGCATTGGCTTTATGCTTGGCGTGCAGCATTTTAACAATAAACACCGCCCAAAGCAGAATCAGCGCAAGTCCGCAAATCAGCGACACTATAATTGTATGCATTCTTCGTTCGTCGGCTTCATAAACCTGTTTTTCGGCATCGCGCTTGACACGCTCAACGGCGGCGGCGCGGTCGGCTTCCATCTTGGCCATCGCGCGGGCGTTTTCTTCCACATTGGTCTGGCTCGACAGCTCGTAGTATGCCTGCAAGTGGCGGTAAGCCTCGCGGTAGTTGCCCATCAGGCTGTAAATGGTGTGCAGTTTTTTGTGGTAATCGGTTTCATTCTTATCGAATTTGGCTTCGACATAATCCAACGCCTTCTGGTACTGCTTGCGCTGGATAAGGTAACGGACGTAAACATCGTTTTTCTGAAACTGACTGAGCGTGGGCGACTGCACCACCTTCTGGAAATAGTGGTAGCAGGTGTCGGCGTAGCGCTGGTCGCCAGTGCCCTCGGCCACGCCCAAATTGGCGCCAGCAAGCCCTATATAGGTGTAGTCGAACAATGCACCCGTTATTTTGAGCGAGTCGCAAATCTGTGCTGATTCCTTAAAGCATTGTATTACAATAAGATTAATTGAATCAGAATGGTGCTTTTCGGCCTGACCGCCGTAGAAATAACCCATTGTGCACAACACTTCAACCAGCAAAGAATCATTGTTCGACAGTCGGCACAGCCGCGCCGCCATCTTGTAATTTTCTTCAGCCGTTTGGTCGTAATTTTGCCATTGCAGGAAACTTCCAAGCGCCAGATAACATCCGACAAGATTTTGTGTATCGCGGGTTTGCGTGCAGAGTTCTAGCGCTTTGTTCGTATAATTCTGGCTGATTTTGATCGAGTATAAATTATAATCGTTGATAATTTTGAAATAGAATTGGCGTATGGCGTCGGTGTCGCCAGTGCTTGCTACGGTCTGTTCGGCTTTGTTCAGATAAACCGAAGCTGCCTCAAAATCATCGATTTGCGCGTACACTTTGGCTGTCTGCAAGTCGGGGGAGATTTGTTTCAGAATAGTGCTGTCGAGTTTGGTTTGAGCAAAGGTTGATGGCGGCAGTAGCGAAAACATCGCTGTCAGTAAGACAAGAAAGAATTTTAATGTAGGATGGTTTTTCATACGTTTTCTTTTTGATTTTCAACCTTTACACATTCAATCAATCGCACATTATCAAATTCTTACTCCCATTATCACCACATCGTCGGTCTGGTTTTCGGAAGGACCGCGCCATTGCTCGTATTCGCGGTTCAGGATTTCTTTTTGTTCCGACATTGGGCGTTGGTGGATTTCAAGCAACAGTTCGCGCAATCGGCGGCCGGTGAATTTGTGTTCGTTATCGCTATTGAATTGGTCCTGATAGCCGTCGGAGAAGGTGTAGATGCAGTCACCTTTCTGCAATTCAATGGTAGTGTTCTCAAACGGGTTCATACGTGCGTAGATTCCTACTGGCATCTTGTTGGCTTTCAGCAACTGAATCTCGCTGTCGCGGATTAGCACTAGTGGATTGTTGGCGCCGGCAAAGGTAAGAGTCATCTGCTTTTCGTTCACCACATAAACCGCTACGTCCATACCGTCGCAACTGCGGTCGATTGACGAATCGGGCTCGCCGTCATCTTGGAGTGCGGTGGGAGCGTCGTCGCTCTGGCGCAGATTGACGATAATGGCTTCGCGCAAGCGGTTCAATATCATGTCGGGGCTAACATTCTGACCGACAATCCAATTCAAGTTGGTCATTCCCAGTACGCTCATAAAGCCGCCGGGCACGCCGTGACCTGTGCAGTCGGCCACAATGCAGACTTTGTTGTCACCATACTGCCCTACCCAATAGTAGTCGCCGCTGACAATGTTGCGCGGCTTGTAGAGCAGAAAATGTTCGGGGAAAATTCGCGTGATAGTCTCTTCGGGCGTCAGCAGCGAGCGTTGAATTCGCCGTGCATAATTGATACTTGCCTGAATCTCATCGCTTTGCTCTTTTATGGTGTCGCGCTGAGTCATAATCTCCTCCTTCTGTTCGGCAAGTTCTATGTTCTTGCGCGCTAGTTCGGAGTTGGCCCGGCGCTTGATTTGCAACATTCTGACAACAAACACCACCAGCAGAAGCACCATTATCAATCCGCATAGCAGCGAGATGTTAATCACATGCATTTTGCTGCGCTCGGCCTCGAAAACACGTACCTCCGCCTCATGGCTTAAGCGCTCGATGGCAGCCGATTTTTTATTTGCCGATGTAACCACCGCGCGGACGCTGTTCTCGCCGTGGATTTCGTTGTCGATATCGGTGTATTGCTTCAGGTGCACAAACGCCTTGCTGTAGTTGCCGCGAGCCTCGTAAATCTTATACAGATTGCGGTGGTACTCGGCCAGACCGGCCTTCGACCGGAAGTAAGAACTTGAATCGGCATTGATTAAGTCCAAAGCCTGACGGTATTTTTCCCGCTGTATGAGATAGCGGACATTCACGGCGTTCACAGTTCTTGCTGCTATAATATCAAGGTTCGGCAAATCCTTTATCTGCGTGAAATAAAGATTGCAAGTGTCGGTAAAATGTTTGTTGCCAGTGATTTCAGCAAGACCGATATATGCGCTGGCAAGTCCGAGAATGGCGGCATCGCGCGTTTTGCCGTTAATGCCTAACGAGTCGCACTGGCGCAGCGTGTTATTAAGATAGATGATGGCGAGACGGGCTAATGAGTCGGAATGTTGCCGCTCGGCCAAACCCGAATAGATATGGCCCAAAAGGCACAGACTTCGAACCAGATTCGGATTGTGCGAAGCCGAGTCTAAATGAGCTGCATACAATGTATAGTCCTCGGCTGTAAGTAGATAGCCGGTGTTCTGCGCGTCGAGCCCGAGCATACGGTAGCAGGTTGCAAGCAAATTGGTGTCTCTCAGCGAGTTACTGAATCCCAGCGCCGGGTTTAAATATCGGAGCGAATGGTTCGGGTTCACAACCATATTTCCTTGTGCAACAGCTAGGTAGATACGAACTTTTGAAACCAGGTCGGTGATGTTCTCCACTGTCTTCACAGCCATTGTAAACTGGCGGAAAGCGGTCTGGTAGTCGAATTTCTGCATCGACTCGTTGGCTTTCAGCAAAATGGAATCGGCGCGCTGCACCAAAACGCTGTCGGGTTCGCTCTGCGCAAGTGCCGACGGCTGGGGAAAGAGCAACGAGAACAATGATGCTGCCAAAATCGTTATAAAACGACGTAATACACTGCAACCTAAATGCTTGCGTTTCATATTCGAGCAATTTTTACAAAACCAAATGCTAAGTTAATGTATTGATGTAAAAAACACAATTCTCTGACAGCATTTCGGTTTGTGAGAAAAATCACCAGTTTATGTTCGCTGTTGGTATTATTGTAAAAAAAGACCGCCAACTCTTGTCGCTGACGGTCTTTGATAATATGTTTTCTGATATTTATTTCGGTAGCTTAACGCCGCGTTTCTTTGCTGCTTCTTCCAAACGTTGTTGGAACCGCGATTTGGTCGGGGTTTTCTGCACTTTGGCTGTTTTCAAGCGGTTGAGCACTTCATCAGGATTGATTGTGCGTTTTATAACGTAGGTCTGCACAATGGTGATGAGCAACGTCAGGAAGTAATAGTAGCTCAAGGCTGCGGCGTAGTCGTTGAACCAGAAGAGCATCATTACTGGCATCATATACATCATCATCTTCATACCCGGCATTTGCTGACCGCCAGCATTGGCTTGGCCGCTCATCTTGATATAGAGAATGTTGACGATGGTCATCAGCAAGCAGAAGAGGCTTACGTGGTCGCCGTACCAAGGAATACTGAACGGCAGGTTGAGGATGGCATCGTAGGTCGAGAGGTCGTTAACCCAAAGGAAGCTCTCGTGACGCAACTCAATTGAGGCAGGGAAGAATCGGAACATCGCAATCAGCAACGGCATCTGCAAAAGCACTGGCAGACAGCCGCCCATCGGACTCACGCCGGCGCGTTTGTAGAGGTCCATCATTGCTTGTTGTTTCTTCATTGCGTCCTCCTGTTTCGGATATTTTTCGTTCAGCTTGTCAATTTCAGGTTTTAGAGCGCTCATCATACCAGTCGACTTGTATTGTCTGTAGGTGAGCGGGAATAGTACCAACTTGATTAATATGGTCAGAATCAAGATGATAATGCCATAGTTGTCGATAAAGCGGCCGAGTAGGTTGAACACTGGAATCACAATGCCAACATTCACCCAGCGGAAGATGCTGCGACCCAGCGGAATAATGTTCTGAAGGTCGATGTCCAATGCTTTGAGTGTTTTGAAGTGGTTCGGGCCGAAGAACATTTCCATTTCATATTCCTCATCGGCGCGGCCGTCATAGGGGAGTGTTATTTCGGCTTCGAAGTGTTTTACATATTTCTCGCCCGAAGCAGTCTTTTGCTGTTTAAGCACCGCTCCCGAAAACCCTTTTTTGGCAATCAGAGTGCTGTTAAAGAATTGCTGCTTGAATGACACCCATTGCAGACGGGTGTTAATCTCCTCAGTATCAGAATCGCTAGTCTCGTTCAGCTGCTCAACATCATCGTCAAAGTAACGGTAGGCGATGGTTGAGTTCATTGTCTCCCATTTGATGCCTTTCTCCAAACGTTTAGCGAAGGTTTCCCAATTGAGTGTCAAATAGTTGGTCGATTTAGCAGGAATCAGTTGGTTCAGATTGTGCATCTTCACATTGAACCCGATGTTGTACTTGTCGGGATAAATGGTGTAGATGAACTGCAGCGAGCGGTCGTCAGTCAAATCAAGGTTGAAGCTGACAACGAGTGAATCGGCAGTAACCGATTGTGTGCTAATGTTTTCTGACGGAACAAAAAACAATTTTCCGGTTTCGATGCGGCGGTTCTGCGCAAAGAAGCTGATGTTGAAAATTGTGGAGTCGCCGTCGAACAGAACAACTGGCAGCGAATCGTAAGTGTCGTAATTTTTAAGCTCGACCGATGCCAAGCGTCCGCCAAGGTTGGTAAAGCGCAGTTTCATCACCGAGTTTTCGATTGTGTAATATTCGCGCTCGCCGGCGGCAAACGGTGCAAACTCGCCATACTGGTTGCGCAGCATCATGCCTACCACCGAGTCGCTTTGCTCGACCGATGTCAGCTGTGCCTGCTCAGTGGCTTGAGCCTTCTTTATTTCGGCCTCCATGGCGCGTTGTTGTTCTACGCGGGCAATGGAGTCCTGCTGCTGGCGATAGCGTTGTATTTCTTCTTCCGATGGGCGTGTAAAATAGCTCCAACCGAACACGACGGCCATGATGAGTAAAAGGCCAATCCAAGAATTTTTATCCATAATTCAATATTGTTTTTATTGCGGAAATGCTTGATTGTCATTGACAAAAGCTGGTTAATCCGCCTTTCGATTAAGGTTGCAAAATTAGAATAATTGCACTTGAATAAAAGTGTTTCGCAAAAATAGTTGAGGCGTCATAAAACAAAGACAGCCGCCAATGTCATTGACGGCTGCCTTATTAGCTATGTATCAACTAAATAAACTTGTCGCCAGTGCGGGTTTTTATGTCGTTGACAATGTTTTTAACCTTTTGTTCCTCGTCTTTGTTGCAGATTAGCAAAGCGTCGGGTGTGTCGGCAATAATGTAATTGTTAAGACCTTGAACCACAACAAGCTTTCCCTTTGGAGCATAAACCACCGAGCGCGTTGTGTTATACAATAGTATATTGTCGCCGGCAGCAACGTTGGCGTCGTTGTCCTTGTTTTTGTTTTCGTAGAGCGATGTCCATGTGCCAAGGTCGGACCAGCCGAAATGTGAGCCAAGAACAGCCACATTATCAGCCTTTTCCATAACACCATAGTCAATAGAGATGTTCTCGCAAACTGGATAAATCTGCTGTATGGCGTCTTCCTCATCGGCTGTGTTGAAGAGTTCCGATTTGCTGTTGAACAGATTGTAAACTTCAGGCAGATGCTTGCGGAATGCCTCTTGAATTGATTTCAGCGACCAGAGGAAAATACCTGCGTTCCAGTAGAATTCGCCGCTTTGAACAAAGAATTTGGCAAACTCGAGATTCGGCTTTTCGGTAAAAGCTTTCACTTTGCACAAATCGCTTATGTTGTTGAAACTAAGCGGCTCGCCAAACTGAATATAGCCGTAACCCGTGTCAGGGCGTGTGGGCTGAATGCCTAGAGTCAGCAGGTTATTATTGTTTGATACGAAGTCGAAACCGTTCTTTATGGTGTTGATGAACATCTGGTCGTTGAGAATCAGGTGGTCAGACGGCGCAACAACAATCTTGGCGTTCGGATTCATCTGCTGGATGCGGAAATTGGCGTAAGCAATGCACGGAGCAGTGTTGCGCCGTGTCGGCTCAAGCAGTATCTGCGATTCGTTTATCTGCGGCAGCTGTTTGAGTGTTAAGTCTTTATATTCGGCACTGGTAACAATCAGCACGTTCTCTTTGGGCACTATCTGCGTGAATCGTTCAATGGTCAGTTGCAGCAATGACTTGCCAACGCCAAGTATATCAATGAATTGCTTAGGATAAGAGGCCCGGCTTACCGGCCAGAAGCGTGTTCCGGCGCCGCCGGCCATTATCACGCAGAATAAATCTTGGTTCATATTGTTATGTTTTGTTAGCAAATGTAATAATAAAGAGTTTTGATATTGCGGTATCTACCTCCCTACGTTTTTATCCGATGTTTATTGTGCGAAAGACCGTTATTTATCAACCGCCAAGTAGGTTTGGCAATGTATAATCGTATTTAATCACGTTTTATTGTCGAATTATCAAAGCTAAAAAACGCTGATTTAAATAAAATTTACTTTTATGCGCTTGAAGTACCCAAAAGCGGGCGCGACAAGAAAGATGAATAGAAACACTTCAATAATATAGGTTATGAAGAGACATATTTTAACCGTATCGATTTTATTAGTTGCAGCGCAACTATTCGGTCAAGAGTCGAGATTCTGGGTAGGTGGCAGCGGCAGTTGGACTGACGAGAGCCACTGGTCAACTACATCAGGTGGTGAGCCGGGTGCAACGGTGCCGGAATCAGGTACAAGCGTAGTGTTCGATGAGAATTCGTTCAGTGAAGCGCGTAACACTGTCACAATCAAGAGTCAGGCAAGCGTTGGAAGCATAACATCCACAAATGCTGTTTTTGCTGTTTCAGGCAAGAAGGATTTAACTATTGGTGGTTCAGTTGATGTTGACGCCAATGTTGATTTTGGCAAGATGCGCGGTGCTCTTGTGCTTTCGGGCAGCGGCAGTCATACGGTGAATATTGCCAGTGAAATGAAGGGGGCTGTAATAATTGATGGTGGCAGCTGGACACTTGCATCTGATCTGACAACAGAGGGTGATATCACTCTCAAGTCAGGTTCGTTCAACACTGATGGCCACAACGTGACATGCGCCGTATTTTCGGCGACTGAAGATGCGGAGGAGCTAAACATTGAGAATTCGACAATGTTGTGCGATAAATGGTTCACCTATTCTGCCGAGAAAATGACCGTGATGGCGGGAGGTTCAGACATTATTATGAAAGGTGATATAATGACTGATTATCGTAAGGCAAAAAATCAGCATTTTAATACCATTAGCAGTTATTCATCAGCAAAAGATGGAGCTGTTTATTCAATAAATTATAATGTAACACCCTCAACATGTCCGGCAAATGCTGACAACTATTCAGTTATGCCGAAAACAGGAGAGGTATATATGAAAGTTGGCGATGGAACAATCCCAGTAAATATACAATTATATATTCCTTTAACAGGATTCAACGATGTTATTGACAAGCAATATAATGTAAACAAGTATACATTTCATAATGTAGAGCCAGGGGATAGTTATAGTATTGGCTATTTTGAAATTGATGAGAATGGTAAAGAATTTATGAAGAAAGTGATAGATAACGTTGTGGTTGGTCCCGTTAATTTTACTCAGGGTATTGTGGTAATAGACAGTGCTGAGTGTTGGAGCGACCCTATTGTGTTGGGAGATACCATATCGGGAGGAACAGGTGATTATCAATACAATTGGAAGTTAGGAAGCACTTATGTGGGAACATCACATACGTATACCGCAACTACTGCGAACAAATCGTATTATTTGGAAGTTACAGATGAAAACGGATGTAAATTTACTACACGTCCATTTAATTATGCGCCGGATAGACCGGGTATTAGTACTTATAATTATCCGCCGCAAATTGGTGCCGATTTTAGTACAACATCGTCATGTGACAACAATAATAAAGGTACAATAACTATTACTCCTACAGGTGGACAAGGTGGTCCATATACGTTTTCGATAGTAGGTATTGAGGGAAAAGCAAAAGAGAAAGGTATTAGCAGAACATCGGTAACAGCATTAAAATCAGAAGCATTGCCGAGTGGCACGTATGAGATTGTGATAACGGATAAGACAGGTAATTGTACAAACCTTTCTAATAAACCTGAGAACATAAAAAAAACAACTGTAGGTGAAATTAAACACCCAGTGGCATTAGTGGGGAATGATGATTCGAAGTGTGAGAAAGGTTTGTCATATACAGTAAACGATGCTGATGCGCCAAACAGCACATCAACGATATGGGAAGTCTTATCAGGCCCAGCAACAATAACAAGCAATGCCGACCATTTAAATCCTACAATTACTTTTAATGGGCATGGAGATGTTGTATTACAACTGACAGCTTCCAATGGTGAAATTTGTGCTGATTCTATTGACACAAAAATTGTTAAAGTTGTTAAAACACCAGAGCCTCAAATTATTCATCCCGATGACACAATAATTTGTGGCCTGTCAGCAACTATTAATGTAAAGCCTGATACGGATGAGACTCTTACAGGAGGAACAATTAAACTGGAACCTGTTGGTGTTCCTAGTGGTGTTAATGTGGATGTTAATGGAATGGATGTAGAATTTGATAAAGCTGGAGATTATACTTTCCGAGTTAAACAGACTGATGAGTCGTCGGTAGCATGCGATGGCTATAATGCCACAAACAATAATCTCACATTGTCATTCTATGATACACCGGATGTGAAATTTTCGTCAAATAAGGGTTCAATTTGCGTTGGTGGTCAGATTACAATTTCAGCGACAATCACAAATCAGCGGCCTGTAGAAATAAGCTGGACTAAGAACGGAGTGCTGATGACAGGTGAGAAATCTGCATCAATAAACTATACGGCTTTAGCCGGGGATATAACAAGTGGTAATCAGGGCGCTGTGGAATTCGTAGTAAAAGTTAATAATGGTGTTTGCGATCCGGATACGGCGAAATTTACTTTGACGGTTAACAAGGTCCCGTCGCCAACAGTTCTTATTGACGCGCAAGTGTGCGGAACAGAGACAGAATCAGCTTCAATAAGCGGTCGTCTTGATAATACTAACAGTAATTTCGAGTGGTTTGCTGAAGAGTCGGGCTTGACATTTGATCCAAAAAAAGGTGATAGTCCGAAAATAACATCACAGGAATTTACCGGCTCAGCTACATATCACATATATGTAAAAGAGACATTGAACGGATGTTCTGATACCAGTAAACATGTTGCTGTCACATTCAACGAAGAAAGAACACTGAAATTTAAAGACGGCACAACATCTGGTAGTGGCAACATTTGTGCTGATGCTCCCAAAAAATTGGAAATAACCACAAATTGCAATATCGCAGATTTGTCATGGAGTCATGACGGAAAGGGAACCTATGTAATAGGCGATGATGGTTCGTTTACCTACACCCCGAAAAAATATGATCCTTCCACTATGGCTAGCATCGACGAAAGCGATGAAGGAGAAAAAGTGACAATCTCTGCATCGGTGCTAAGCAATGTGGCATCTTGTTCAGCCCCTGCACCAATTTCATTTGAACTCAACGTGAAGCAAATGCCGAGGCCTACTGTTGTGGTATCAAATATAGATGCAGCTGGTTTTGTGTGCGGTTTAAAAGTTGAAGCTGAAGCACAGAACACTATCGGTGGTACTTTGTCATGGTCATGGGGCACTACAGAAGGATTTGGTTTGACATCAAAAACCGCAGATAATAAAGAAGTTGAACTTCGTGGACCAAACGGAGTCGGATACAATGTTAGTGTAACCGAAACCACTACTGATGTTTGTTCGGGAACAAGCGACCCGGTATGGGTTAGCTTCCGTGATAGTGTAAAAATTGAACTTCCAAAAGAGGTTGATAAGTGCGTATCGGATATCTATGCGGAAGTAAAAGCTACAGTAAAGAACGCGACATCTGTTGTTTGGTCAAGTACAAATAGTGGTGGTTTGACACAAACCAATGATTTTGATGACGATAATTTCAGAGCTACAAGAACAAATACGGCGAAATATACTTTTGACCCGTCAGATGGCCCCGTAACACTTAAAGTTACAGCCACTAATGGCGTTTGTCCTGTTAAAGATAAAGAATACAAATTTACAGTTAACCCAATACCTGATCCTGAGTTGTCTGATACAACAGAAATATGCGGACCGGAAGGCGAAATTGTGGCAACGGTTAGCGATTTGGGTAATGATATTAATTGGGTTTTGCCAGCCGGAGTGGCGGAAAATGGAGAGGAAATAGTTGATGCTATCGCAAAAAAAGTAAGAAAGCCAATCAAGCTTAGCAATGCAAATAATTATGTTCAAGGCCCTGTTGTTATAATTGAGAAGAACCCTGCCGGTTGCGATACAAAAGATACTACATTGGTTATTTTCAAGGCCTTGCCAGTTATTGCGTTTGATCCAAAAGATACTGCAGCAACAATTTGTGCAGGAGAATCGTTCACAATACATGTAAAAACACATGAAAATTTCGAGGAATATACATGGGTTTCTACAGCTGGAGTTGTTGACCCGGGTCTTCATAGCGGAACGTTCAATTCTGTTAAGTCAACCGCATTTAAAAAGATAACAATTTCGGCTTCGCCAAAAGACGGCTGTCCTTCGGAGGCAGAGGCAAAAATGACATTGACTATAAACCCAATGCCTGAACCAAATATTAAAGACACTACTATTTGCGGTCTTACGTATGTTTGGCCGAAACTGACAAGCGTTACAGGAATAAGTTCTAGTAACAGTTGGGCGCCCCTTGATGAACCAGAAGGCATGGTTTATTCATCAACAAAAATTACCCTGTCTAAAGAAGACGCTATTTCAGTAGTTCTTACTGAAAGCGTCGGTAAATGTTTGGCTCGCGATACAGCAAAAGTAACTTTTGTTTCGAAACCAGAGGCGTTTGCCGGCAACGATACAGCCATTTGCGCCAGCGAGACAACTTTCGAATTGGTAAATGCAACCGCATCGTTCTACAACAATAAAGTTTCTGATAGCCTGACTTGGACAACAACGGGTACTGGTACGTTTGTTGACGAATTTGGCGGCGACGGAACACACATTCTGAACCCGATTTATAAAATCACTCCTGCCGATACAGCGGCTCACACTGTAACGTTGACGTTGACAGCAAAATCGAGAACTCCGTGTAGAGACGATGCAGAGGCCAAAATAGCTATTACAATCAATCCGCTACCATTGCCGAAACTTAACGGAGATGACGTGGTTTGCGCTAACTCATCTGGCAACTACAAAACCGATGATGGCATGAGCAATTATGTGTGGAAGATTGATAGTGACACCCTCAAAACAGCAACAACAAAATTGCTCAACGATTATTTGTGGAAAAAAGCTGGCAATTATGACCTATTTGTTACTTACACCGACGGGAATGGTTGCCAACCCGCAAAACCCGCAAAATTGCCGATAACAGTCAATAAACTGCCGGGAAGCAGACTGCCAAAAGTTGACACTGTGTGCACCAATGGTTCAATGCCTTTGAACGCAACCGATTCGGTTAACACAGTAAACCCATACAATTACTCATGGACAGACTTGGGAGGAGGAAGCGTGGCAGAATTGCTCGGCGGTGATGATAATATTGCCATGCCAACCTTTGCAAACCAGGAGCCAGGAACATATACCCTTATTTGTACAATTGAAGATGGCAACTCTTGCGAGCACAAAGATACAATTGAAGTAACAGTTGTTCCGGGTCCAGTTGCTTATGCAGGCGAAGATTTTCCGGTTTGCTACGGCGACACTGCCCAATTGCATGGTGACTTCAAATTTGCCGATGGCGCAACCTGGAAGAGTTTAGGTGATGCAGCTGGTATATTTAAGAACAAAGCTGATACTGCCACACTGTTTTTCCCTGGTCCTGCCGATTGGGAAAAAGGTTATGTTACATTGGTTTTGACAGCTAGCAACTTACGTTGTGGTTATGCTACCGATACAGTTGAACTGACACTTCGTCCGGAATTGCAAGTGGCGGTTGGTACCGATAAGCCATTCGACATTGGTCCTTCTACAAAGATATCAGTAAAAATAGAAGGTGAATTTAATGATTTCGACCATGGAGGTTATGCTTCCGGAATAGGATTCTATTTGATTACACCAAGTGGAGATTCTCTTAAATTGTACGACCATGACGATTTGGATGGAATTTTTACGGTATGGACACTTGACCCCAAAAAATTCAATGTAGAATTCTCGACAACGGCCACCGATATCCTTGATATGGATGTAGTAAACGTAGATGGAGAATTGGAAGGCACTTATATTCCAACAGATCCGTGGAGCAAAATATACGGTATGAATCCTGCTGAAGGAGGTTGGGCAATTGGTGTTGGTGGTGTTGGTACTGGCGTTGGTTGGTTCAAACGTGCAATTATTACTTTCACCGATCATAAGAATAATGATCCGACAAAGGAGACTAAAGTTATAAGATTCGATTCGAAGGATAAGCATGTTTATATTGCCGCTAATCAAGGTTTGAAATACATATCTCCAATTGGTCTGCGTGAAACCTGCTACGGCATGTGCGACGCTCCTGCAATAGCAAACGGTATTGGAGGTTCGGGTGTCTACGAGTTGTTTGAGTGGTCTGACACTGAGGATTTCTCTAATATAATAGGGACTTCACAGAAGATAGAACTCTGCCGGGGAACATACTATCTTCGTGTAACCGACACTTGGGGTTGTACGGCTACAACCATAGTTGAAGTCAGCTCACCCGATAAAATTACTATTGCAAAAGATAGTACTGCAATTGTTTCTTGCTATGGAGGAAGCGATGGTTATGTAGCCTTCTCGGCTGACAAATATGAAATAACTTACTTCGATTTTTCAGTGGCAGGCTTTAATGCTGCGTCTACAACAAACAACACAGCAATCTTTAATACTTTGCCTCTTGGCGATTACAAAGTGATTGTAACCGATGAGGATGAATGCCGTGATTCATTGGAATTCAGCATCAGTCAACCCGACACATTGGAAATCACTAGAGTAACTGTCACAAAAGCTTCATCGTGCGTAGCCAACAATGGTGCGGTAACATTTGAAATTAAAGGTGGAAGCGGTAAATATATTATGCAATATGATGGAGACCCTGCTGACCAACCTGAAATAGTAATTGATAGCCTTACTGCAACCAATATTAAAGGTAGTAACAGTGTGAAATTCAAAATTTATGATGCAGACGCATTGCTAAATTCAGTAAACTGTTTTATTGATACTACAATTAATACAGCTCGCGACACCTTGATAGTTTCACTGTCTCCTGTTGAGAATCTCTGTGCCGGAGACGAGAAAGGTTCAATTACCGCTTCCGTTTCTAACGGCTCGGGCAAATACACTTACCAGTGGTTAGATGGAAATGGAAATGCTATACCCGATTCAACTTCATCAAGCATTTCTAAATTGAAAGAAGGTACTTACAGCTTATATGTTCTTGATACCGTGTCGATGTGCGATATCACAAGCAATGCTATTACATTGACAGACCCTGAGCCGTTCACAGACACCATTATCTTCACTCAAGCAATCAAGTGCTACGGTGACAATCAGGCCAGCTTCTATGCAGAAGCCAAGGGTGGAACCGCTGCCAACAAGAGCTACAACTACACTTGGTTCAATTTTACTGAAAACACTGAAGTTGCCGATTCGGTATTGAGTAATGTTGGCGCAGGCAAGTATGCTGTCACGATTACCGATGACAACAATTGCCCGATTTACGACACTATTACCATTCAACAACCGGAGAAAGCGTTAGCGGTGTTATCGGCAGACACAGTCAAGTCGGAGTGCGCAGTACCGACAGGCAAGATAAAACTGAATCTTGAAGGCGGTGTTCAACCATACTCTTTCAGTTGGTTTGTTGTAAACACTACTGATATTATCGGTACGGCTGACTCAATAAAAGACATTGCGGCAGACATCTACGTTGCCCAAATAGTCGATTCGCTTGGATGTGCTATTTATGATACAGTTGAGGTCCTCGATAAGGGTAACATCGAATTCGGAAAACCAGTTACAAAAGATGTGGCTTGTATCCAGCATCCTACAGGCGAGGCTACTATAAGCACTGTTTACGGCCTTGACGCAGATGGCAATATCAATAATGTCTTCACAAAATCGATGATTATTTGGAACGGCACTGACACTGTCGCTCAAGGCGATACAGTGAAGACCTTGCATTATGGTTCTAACCGTGTAGTGGTTGTTGCCGATGATGGTTGCCGCCGTGCAGGTAGCGTTGATATAGGCAATACGCTAGCATTGCGCGTCACCAATATTGCTAACTATCCAGACTTGACGGGAGACCCGAACTGTGATGGTTCGCTTACAGTAACCATTGGCGGAGGAATTGGCAGATACACCTATTCATGGTCTGACGCTTCAAACAACTCGTTAGAATCGCAAGATGCAGCAACTACAACAACAGTGTACAGCCTTTGTGAAGGTTACTATACTTTACATATTGAGGACGAAAACCCGCTTGGTTGCGCGGTTGATACAACAATACAAATTGAGCATCGCCCGCTTTCATGCGATACCATACAATTGGTGGCAACCACATGCTACGGTGGCGACAATGGTATTTTGGAAGTTTCAGGTGTTGGTGGCTACTATGAGGCTTATAAATATGAGTGGACAAGTGAGAATTGGCCCGCCGACTCAGTTGCTACAACAGCATCTATCAGTGGATTGAAAGCCGGTTTATACACTGTTGTGATATCACAAAGCAACGGCCGTGTATCCGACACTACAACCATTGAGGTTGGACAACCGACCACACGTTTGCATATACCTGACGCTGACATTATTACAACAGGTTCGCATTGCTACGATTCGATAGGTACAATATCAATTTTCGAGCCGGCCAACCTTGCAGCGGAATTTGGTGGTAACGTACCATTCAAATATTATTTCTCGCATAGTGATTGGACAGACTCAGTAGTTATTAATTCGGGAGCAAATCCCAAAGTTTCAGGTCTGCCTACCGATAATTACAACTTGCTTGTTGTTGACGATCTTGGTTGCCAGTTCGATACAGTGATCAATGTTGCCGACTTGTCGCAATTCACTATCACACGTACAGATTCAACAGCTCCGCGCTGCTACGATTACGCAGATGGTAAATTGTCAATAGTGGCAACCAGCAAGAGTGGTCCAAACTTCACGTATCAATGGAGTAATGGTGAAACAACCGCATCAATTGGTGGTTTGGTTGCTGGAACCTATTCGGTAGTGGTAACCGACGATTCACTCTGCGTGAAGACAGATACTTTCGAACTCGGACAACCGATGCCTGTTGTGTTCTCGGTATCGAGCACAATACCAAATTCATGCTATAACTTGGCTGATGGTACAGTTGAAATATCCGGTCTGGAAGGTGGAGCAGGAGCGTTTAATCGTTTCGAATTCTTTGGTGATGAGTATTACGAGCAGACTCCAAGTGTTGATACATCAGTAGTCCGCTTCAGCGGTCTGTTGCCGACAGGTAACTACAAGGTTCGTGTAACCGACGTCAAGTCTTGCGTCAGCGACTCCGTTCCATTCCGTGTTTACTCTGCTAATCCCGAGATTATGGTTCTCAAAGTCGACCTATCATTGCCACTTTGCGACACATATACCGATGCCGGTGAATTATCGCTCGATGGCTCACTCAATGTAACAGCCTTCTATTCAGTATCAAGCTCTATAACAGGTGTCGATACCATTGAGAATAAAGACCTTCGTTATCGGATTGATGGCGGTAAGGTTCAGAGCAGCGGACAGTTTAGTGGTTTGGCTTCAGGCCGCCATACTATAACAATCGGCTATGGAGACACCTTGTCGTGCTCGACAACTGTAAGCCGCAAACTTGGCAGCCGCAACGGCTTTGCAATCGACGACATCTATTTCGCCAACACTCAGTCTGACGAGATATTTACTTGCCCGGACAACGAGTTGAAGGCATACGCTCACACAACGTTGGCATACAAATCGATGAAGTGGTACACGCCATACGTTGAGGAGGAAGAAGAGGTGGAGCCGGTTGTTGTGCCCGACACTACAAATGCCGACACCACACATATCGACACTGCTTTGGCTATAAGCAGAATGCGTTACATCTACCTACGTGCCGAAGGTGATAGCACAGTGGTTGACAGTGTGATAGCTGACAGCATACCAACTGATTCAGTACCAGTTGCAGAGGAGCCGGTTAAGCCGAGCTACGTGATAGACGCTGACGGAAATGTGGTATTGGGCGTTGACTCAGTCGGAAGCGAGCCGGACTTTATCCTTCCGTTCACATTCTTGCCATACGGCGGCGACACTTACTACTATGTGAAAGCTACCAACGGCGTCTGCATGGCTATCGACTCGTTGCACGCAGTGGCAATGAAGCCTGACAACAAGCTCAAGACGCACATCGAAATGGACGGCTTCGACTCAGAGGCGCTGAAGAATAATGGAGTTTACGAGGTGGCCGAGGGTGCAGAGCTCTATTTGGTAGCCAACACTCTTACATTCGACATGCTCTACTCTTACGAGTACGAGAATAACTTCCAATGGGCAACCAACACAGACAACGCCTTCTGGATGTCGTCGCACGACACCATGCCGGCAATTGTCCGTCCATTTGCCGAGAATCTGACCTTCAAAGTCAGCGACAGCGTGATGTTCTACCTTGAAGACACCACTTTCGCTTGCCGTTACACTGAGAGCGTCGATGTCAGAACAGTAAGCGGAATCAAGCCAAGTGATGTGTTCACACCTAATGGCGATATATACAACGAAACATGGGTGATTGACGGTTTGTCATCATATGAGCATGTCAACATCTATGTATTCAACCGCTGGGGCGGACGTGTATGGCAGTTCTCAGGAAGCGGCCTCGAGTACGCGGCTAACCAGTGGAATGGTAGAAACGCTAAGAACAAGCCGCTGCCGTCAGGTACATACTACTATGTAATCCAATGCAGCAGCGATAAGCTTGGTGGTAAGAAGAAAACAGGTCCTGTTACAATTGTAAGGTAATAAAGCTATGAAAAGGATTATTTTAACATTGTTTGCTGGAGCGATGCTGATTGCTCCAAGTGCCAACGCACAACTACTGCCTCAGTTCTCGCAGTATATGTTCAACGACTATATGCTGAACCCGGCCGTTGGCGGAACAAACGACTATTGGCAAATAAAAACGAACTATCGATATCAGTTCGCAGGTGTAAAGAATGCACCGCAGACCTATATGCTTGGCGGCTATGGTCCGCATAAGGTGATGCCGATGGGCTACGGCGGCTACATCTTCAACGATGTTACCGGTCCGGTTGGCAACATGGGCGCCTACGGATCCTACAGCTACAACCTACGCATAACGGGCGACATACGTATATCGGCGGGTTTGTTCCTTGGCATAGTTCAACAGAAAGTCGACCTTACCGATGTCAATGTTGAACTGAACGAGGGAGCAGACGGTTTTTCAAACTCGGTGTACAAGAAGATTTACCCTGATGCATCGCTTGGTGTCTATCTCTACACATCGCAGTATTATGCCGGCATAGCTTTCCACCACCTGTTCTTCAACAACATGTCGTTGCTCGACAAGTATGACGAGGGTTATATTGTAAAGGACGGCCGCGTTAAACCGCACTTCTACATTCAGGGCGGCTACAAGTACAACATCGACCGTAACTTCGACCTTGAGCCTTCAATCTTGATTAAAACCGTGCCAAACTACGATTTTATGACCGACATCAACTGCCGTGTCATCTATCAGAAAATGGTTTGGGGCGGCCTTGGCTTCCGCTACAACTTCAAGAATCCTGAGGCTGTCATCGTCTTTCTCGGCTACAACTACAACGATATGATTAACGTTGGTTATTCCTACGATGTCACCATATCGAAGCTGAGCAACGCAAGCAACGGTTCGCATGAGATTATGCTCGGTGTCAAATTTGAGGACATCCGTAAGTCAAAATCGAAACGAAAGATTAGATAATCAAAGAACATAGCTTTATCTTTGCAACTGCTTCGCAGCAAAACGCGGGGCAGTTGTTTTTTTCTTATTATGAAGAGATTTATTCCGATAATCGCTTTGCTTTTGCTGCTGCAGTGCTGCTCGCATGAGCCCGGCAGCCGGCCCGAGATCGAGAAAGACCAGCTTGTCGATTTGCTTGTCGACATACACTTGACCGATTCTTATCTTTCATATCGTAACCGTCCGGGGAAATGGCCGCTACGCGACGATGTTGAGCAAGCCTATGGTTTTATCTTGGCAAAATACAATGCCACTCCTGTACAGTTTAAGAACACAATGACATATTATGGCCGGCATATCAAAGAGTATGAGCAGGTTTATAACAAAGTGATTGAGAAGCTGACAAAATTTGAGACAGAAATAGATAATCCAACAAACTCCGAGGACGATAAGCCGAAACCAAAAACGTAAACCCGAAATGCCGGCGCAAACAAATAATTTATTTGTGTACTTTAGCGCCTTATAAAAACAAAGTATGAAAAAGGCTCTTATAGTAGTTATCATATTGAACATCCTGCGGTTAGCGTTCATGCCGTTTATCGGGCTGACACCGCAGGAATCGTATTTTGCCTACTATGCCGACCATCTTTCACTATCGTATTACGACCATCCGCCGTTGGTTGGCTACACCATCTGGCTGTTTATGAAGATGTTCGGACACAATATGTTTGCTGTCAAGTTTGCATCGTTTTTCATAACGCTTATGGCGCAGCTGGCCTTCTTCGCCCTGTCGTCGCGGGTGTTGCGCAGCGACCGCAAGTATCTGGCTTGGACCATGTTCTGCACATCGATGCTTGTAACATCACTCTCGCTGCAGAACTGTCCCGATGTGGTTCTGACGCTCTTTTGGACGCTCTCCATCTGGGCACTCTATCGCGCCATCTTCGACGGTGAAAAACGATTCTGGCTCTACGCCGGTTTGTTTATGGGTTTGGCTTTCGATAGCAAGTATCCGGCAATGGGCTTGCCAATCGGATTGTTGCTGTTCCTGCTTTTTTCGGGGCGTTACCGCAATCTGCTCGCCAAGCCGTGGCCGTACCTGTCGATATTGATAATGGTGGTGTTGGCATTGCCAGTGCTCATCTGGAATGCGCATAACGATTTTGTATCATTCCGTATCAGTTCGGTGCTGCGAGCTGAGCCTTTCGATAGCGATACCCCGCAAAATATCTTGCAATTCATTCTTTCACAGATAATTATATTGATGCCCGTTTTGTTTGTCGGACTGTGGTGGCTTTTTGGCAAATATCTGTGGCGGATTTTTACAAAACCCAATCAGACCAATCCCGAGATTTGGTTCTTGTTCTGCTTCTTTATGCCAACATATATAGGCGTTTACCTTGTATCGATATTTGGCGAGGTTAAATATAACTGGCTGATACCGACATATATAAGCGGTATTGTGCTAGTGGCGCGCTTCTTGAAGTTGCGCTGGCAGAAGTGGCATTGGATTTCAACTTCGGCGCTCTATCTTGTCAGCATCTATTTTATTGTGCTGGCGCCGCAGTCGCCCTTTGTCCGTTACGATTTGGGTTTGGATTCGGAGTTGCTGGCGCAGGAGGTGGATTCCATTCACGCCGCCCACCCCAACACCTTTGTCTATGCTACCGACGGCTACAAAACAGCGTCAAAAATCAGTTTCTATAATAGAAAAGACACTATCTACGGACCGCAGATTATCGGCCAGACACCTTACCATTTCGGTTATGTCGGTCTCGACATTGACAATCTGAAAGGTCGTGACGGAATATTGGTCAAACCGCGGCTGAACAGCAACACGCAGTTCTATTTTATCCGCGATTGTTTCACCAGCGTCAAAAAGATAGATTGTGTGAAAGTGGCTGGAATTCCGGCCTACGATATCTTCTATTGTGAAGATTATAAAGGTGTTAGTAGGAAATAACATAAGCGTTATATATAATGAGTAAAAAACACAATTTAGGCACCATCTGTGTGCAAGAAGGCTGGAAGCCGACCAAGGGCGAGCCGCGTGTGCTGCCCATCTACCAAAGCACAACATTCAAATACGACAACACCGAGCAAATGGCCGACCTGTTCGACCTGAAGGCTTCGGGCTATTTCTACACTCGTCTGCAAAATCCTACGAATGACGCAGTTGCAGCAAAAATCTGCGCACTCGAGGGCGGTGTTGCAGCAATGCTTACATCGTCGGGCCAGGCTGCAAGTTTCTATGCCGTGTTCAACGTTTGCGAGGCCGGCGACCATTTTGTTTCATCATCAACCATCTATGGAGGAACATACAATCTCTTTGCCGTGACAATGAAGAAGTTAGGCATTGAGTGCACATTTGTTGACCCCGACGCTTCGGAAGAGGAAATCAGCAAGGCTTTCCGCCCGAACACCAAATGCTTGTTCGGTGAGACCATCGCTAACCCGGTTTTGAGTGTGCTCGACATCGAGAAATTCGCCCGCATTGCTCACTCGCATGGTGTGCCATTGATTGTTGACAACACATTCCCGACACCAATCAACTGCCGTCCGTTTGAGTTCGGCTGCGACATTGTAACTCACGCCACTACAAAATATATGGACGGCCACGCCACCAACGTTGGTGGATGCATTGTTGATAGCGGTAACTTCGACTGGGAAGCTCACAAAGACAAGTTCCCCGGCCTGACCCAACCCGACCCGTCGTACCACGGACTGGCTTACAGCAAGGCTTTCGGCAAGGGTGCCTACATCACCAAAGCCACGGCGCAACTTATGCGCGACCTTGGCTCGATTCAGGCGCCGCAGAACGCGTTCTTGTTGAATCTTGGCCTTGAGACGTTGCACGTTCGTATGCCGCGCCACTGTGCTAATGCACAGGCAGTTGCCGAATATCTTGAGAAACACCCGAAAGTGGCTTGGGTCAA
>JAFZWI010000010.1 GCA_017617355.1 Salinivirgaceae bacterium
GGCGGCGGCGTGACTGTCTGCCCTGGCGTTACAATCGGCAACCGCTGCATAATCGGCGCAGGCTCGGTGGTGACAAAGGACATTCCCGATGATTGCTTGGCGGTAGGTAACCCCGCAAAGGTTATCAGGAATTTGTGAAGACAGCATTCCCTAAATTCGGGTAGTTTTTTCCGAAATCCGACTGCCTTCAGCAACCCGAATATGGCATTTCGAGTAATATGTTGTATCTTTGTGAAGAACAATGATGTATAAACTTGTATATCAATTCTTCACAGTATCGGAATGAAGATACGCGAAGGATTTGAATCGGCAGGTCTGCCTATGCCGAAAATTGAAGTATCGGAAGGCGGTGTGCTGGTGACTTTCCAACGGAACAACGTGAATAGCAATGAAAATGTCCGTGAAAATGATGGGGCAAATGTCCTAGAAAATGTCAATAATAAAATATTGCAATTATCAGAAAGACAGCAAAATATCATTAAACGGCTGAACAAAACCGCAGAAATGAATGTCCTAGAAAATGTCCTAGAAAATTCGGTGGAAACGTCAGTGTCGTTGGCAAAACACTTTGGTGTGAATGAAAGGACTATAAGGCGCGACTTGCAGTTTTTACAAGCCAAAGGCATTATCCGCCGCGTTGGCCCCGACAAGGGCGGACATTGGGAGATTGTTGGTCAGTAATATATCCGATATTGAGGAACTTAAAATGTCGTGATGTTGACGGTTGATTTTTAACAAAATAGAATCACAAGAAACGATGAGTTTGTTGTATATTTGCAAACAAAGTAAAAATAGTGTTGAAACTAAAACAGTATTGAATGAAGTAAAAAAGATTTAAGTTAAAATATTATTAATCATAGCGTTTGCTATTTTATTCGGTTCGTTCTGAAAACCTGAGAAACTTTTAGAAACGTTACCACACGAATAAGTCAAGTAAATGCCTGCGTTTATCGTGGGCTTGACTTATCTGTGGTAACGGGCAATCTCAGGGCCTTCAGAACGTGGATATAGTTCAGTCCACGTTTCTTTTTTGCTCAAAGTGATTGCCCGTTTTGCCGAAAACAGATAAGCAGGCGCGCAATCTTGAAAGCGTATGGCAGACTACGAAAAACAAACAGATTTTATAATCGCTACACTATTGCAAAAATCTGGTATCGATTTCACGATGAATGGTAGCGGCATAAAGGAAATTGAAGATGCACTAAAGACAGGTTCCAAGCGAGGAACGGGCAAAAGTGGTTTTCCCGAATTTGTGGCAAAATCTGGCGATTTCATAATAGTTATAGAAGATAAAGCCGACACGGGCAAACAAGCAAAGTATATGAACGAAAAAGAAGACACTTTGCTTATGGACAAGTCGAGCATAACCGACTACGCCGAAAACGGTGCCCTGCACTATGCTCTGCATATTATCGAAAATACCAATTTCAAAAAGGTTTTCGCTTTTGGCTGCTCTGGAACAAAGGAGGAGAAAATTGTTATTCGCCCGATTTTTGTCAATGCAAACGGCTATCAAATAATGCCGAAGGTTAAAAGTTTCGATTCGTTTAGCGAAAACGCAATAGGAAACTATTACCAAGAGAAAGTTTTAGGCAACAAGACGGCTGAACAAGCGGAGTTGGAGACCATTTTGAAACGAGCCGAACAACTGCACGAAGATTTGAGAAACTATGGTCAACTTGGCGACACCGAAAAACCGCTTGTGGTTTCTGCCATTCTGCTGGCTTTGCAAGAACCTTCTTTCGACACTCAAAATCTGACGGCTTCAAACACAAAAGGAGATACCGATGGCGACAAAATCTTTGCCGCTCTTTCTAAATATATGGATGCTGTTCAAGTGCAACCACAAGTGAAAAAGGACAGAGTTTTAGACCAATTCAGGCTCATAAAAAACCGACCGCACCTTTCTGAGGAATCACCAAAACTTGGGAAGTCGCCACTCAGATATTTTGCTGAGTATCTTTATTCAAACATATTGACGGCTATTGCAAACAACTCACCTGAAGATGTTTTGGGAAGATTTTATGGTGAGTTTATCCGATATAGCGGTGGCGATGGGCAGACACTTGGAGTTGTTCTTACACCCAAACATATAACCGAACTTTTTACCGACCTTGTCAGCCTGAAACCAAGCGATAAAGTTTTCGACCCGTGCTGCGGCACTGGCGGATTCCTGATTGCTGCAATGCACAAAATGCTTTTAAAGCAACCCGACAAAGCCAAACACCGCGAAATAAAACGCGACAACCTTCACGGAATAGAAATACGCGACGATATGTTTTCCATTGCCACCACCAATATGATTCTGCGTGGCGACGGCAAGAGCAACCTTATATGTGATAATTTTTTCAAATGGCAAGCAGCCGAATTACGTAAAGAAAAATTCACTGTAGGATTTATGAATCCGCCGTATTCACAAGGCAAAACAAAAGTCACCAAAGAACTTACGGAACTCAAATTTATATGCCACCTGCTCGATTCGTTAGGCGATGGCGCACGTTGTGTGGTGATTGTACCACAAAGCACAATGGTTGGCAAAACCAAAGAAGACCAAAAAGACAAACGGTATATTCTTGAAAATCACACATTGGAAGGTGTGATAACGCTTAATCCACAAACATTTTTCGGCGTTGGTACCAACCCCGTCATTGCTGTTTTCACGGCACACCAACCGCACCCCGAGAATAAGTATTCAAAATTCATAAATTTCAAAGATGATGGTTTTGAAGTGTTTCCGCATTTAGGATTGTTACCGACGGAAAGAGCCAAGGAACGTCGCAAGTTGCTTCTCGATTGCTGGATTGGGGGTAGAATCACAACAAACGATTTTATGGTAACCTCAACGGTTGAACCAGATGACGAGTGGCTGCACTCGTTCTACTATTTCAACGAAGCGATACCAACTGAAGCCGATTTTGAAAAGACAATGGCAGACTATCTGACATTCGAGTTTAATATGATTTCGCACGGTAGAGGGTATTTGTTTCCCAACAGAGGCAAACAGCAAATAACCCAAATTGATAATGTTGAAAATATTGAAAACAAGAAATGGAAGGAGTTTAGGATTGAAGACATATTTAACATATTTTCAGGTGTAAGACTGACCAAAGAAAACCAAAATGAAGGTCTGCGCCCTTTTGCGGGTGCAACTGATTCCAATAATGGAATTACAGAGTTTGTGTCTAATATTAATGAATCATTGGACCAAAACGTTTTGGGCGTAAACTACAATGGAAGTGTTGTTGAAAATTTCTATCACCCATACGAAACAATTTTTTCAGATGATGTTAAACGTTTGCATTTGAAGCATTACAAGGACGACAAATACGTTTTCTTGTTTATGAAAGCGGCAATTTTGAAACAGAAGGTCAAATATCAATATGGCTACAAATTCAATGCAGAGCGAATGAAACGTCAATTCATAAAACTTCCGATAAATTCTCAAAACGAACCCGATTATGAATTTATGGAAAAATATATGCGTAGAAAAGAGTATGAAATTTTAGAGAAATATCTGCAATAATCACTCTTTTTGATATTTACACCATACCTAACGCAATTAATTATCAATTCTAGGCTTTCACCATTTTCGGCTTAAATCGGCAAGAATCGGTTAGCCACAAAAACAGCAACCTTTAGTTTGCATACCTTTCCGTGTGTTTCGTGTTTTCCGTAGTAAAAATCCTGTGCTAATCAGTGTTTTCTGTGTCGTCTGTGCGAAAAATCTGATTTTCCCCAAATTCGGGTAATTCTTTCCGAAATCCGTCTATCTGCCGAAAGGCAAAGCCGCCGTATATTTGCTTATCAAAATCAGGATGATATGAAACAGACATTGCTGACACTATTTAGTTTGCTGATTATGAGCACAGTATCGGCGCAAAACCGCACTTTGGTGGCCTACTATAGTTACACGGGCAACGTGCGCGCCGTTGTGGAACAAATTACCGAGCAAATTGCCGCCGATGTGGTTGAAATTCAGCCCGCTGAAGAAGGTCTGAAATACGAGGCCGACAACTACGCCATTGGCAGCGCACTCATTTCGGCCATTCGCGAGAACCCCGACAAGGCCGACAGTTACCCCGAAATCAAGCCGTTAAGTGTCGATTTCAGCCGTTACGACAACGTTATTGTGGCCACGCCGCTCTGGTGGTCGCAAATGGCGGCACCAATGCAGACGTTTCTTTTCGAGAATAGTAACGCTTTGGCCGACAAGAATATAGCATTGGTTGTATCGAGCGCAAGCAGCGGAATATCAAAAGTTGTTGACGATGCCAAACGGCTCATTCCCAACGGAAAATTCACCACCGATGCGCTTTGGATTAACAACAGCAATCGCGGAAAATCGTCCGAACTGGTTGCCGAATGGGTTGGAAATCTTAACTTTACGAGCAATATGACCGAAAAACTCTACATTACCGTCAACGGCACAACTTTCACCGCCACCTTGGTCGACAACAGTTCGGCGCAAGCGCTGGTCGATGCTCTGAAAAAGGCGCCAATCACCTACGAGGCTCACGATTACGGCAATTTTGAGAAAGTTGGCGAATTAGGAATTACGCTTCCGCGAAACGACGAGAACATAACCACCGAGCCTGGCGACCTGATTCTCTATCTCGGCACACGCTTTGTAATCTATTATGATACAAA
>JAFZWI010000132.1 GCA_017617355.1 Salinivirgaceae bacterium
CCCGAGCGGAAAGCCACTTTAAGGCCGCTGTTGAGTGAGCTGCGGGCTGCGTTGGCTGTACGTGCCGATGCGTAGGTGGCTGTCTTCATGCCGAAGAAACCGGCTAAGCCCGAGAAGAAACCGCCTGTCAGGAACGCGAACCAAACCCACGAGTTCTGCAGTCCGAAAATCGACATAACGCCGAAAAGCACGGCCAGCACCACAAAGACGATAATCACCACTTTGTACTGCTGTTTCAAGTAAGCCATGGCGCCCTTGCGCACGTGAGCGGCAATCTGCTGCATAAGCTCGGTGCCCTCGCTTTCTTTCATCATTTGGCGGAAGAAGATGTAAGCGAAACTCAACGCCACAACTGATGCCGCCAGAACAACATAAATTAAATTCTCCATACTCTTAATAATTAAGGTTTTATACAATAAAATCAATATTCCTGTCAGCCGTAAGGCCAAACCTAGAAACACAATTTAAAGGTAGGAATATAAAATGAAAGTTGTACATGTTTCGGTATTTTATGGCAAACTCTTATTTTTGGCGAAAAATCACTGATATGAAAAAGTGTTTTTTCGTTATAACCACCTTTATTTCTGCAATTTTACTATCATCGCTGATTGCCTGCAATCCGGATGATGACAACATTACGCCCGAACCAATACCAACAATTGATACCACAACGGTTATAATTGATACGGCAACAACAGTTGTAATTGATACAACACTTCAGCACACTGACACATTGTCAAACCAAGATACTGTAAAACATGTTATCATTCAGCGTGTTGCAAATCTTACATACCATAAGGTTGTACCCGCCGACAGTCTTGCAAAATACTCCACACAAGTATCGGTGCGAAAACTCGAAGACGATTTCAAATGGCTTGCCGACAATGGGTATACCGCGATTCTTCCGCGCGAGTTATTGACAATCGATACCATCAAACCTAAAACAGTAATTATCACTTTCGACGACGGATACTACGACAACTACTATTATATGTACCCGCTTCTTGAAAAATACGGATTGAAAGCTGAGATAAATGTTATTGTAAATTGGATAACTGAAGAACGTAAAAATGGTTGGCTGACTTGGAATGAGTGCCGCGAGATGAGTCAGTCTGGGCGGGTTGAAATTGGTTCACACACATTCAATTTGCACAATCCTACCAATGGTGGCAGTTACATTCTTGGCGGAGTGAACGGTGTTGGCCGCGAAGTTGACGAAAGTGATACCGATTATATTGAGCGCATAACTGCTGATTTACAGAAAAGCAAAGATGTGATTAAGGAGAGGGTTGGCATAGAGCCTGTATCTTTCGCATATCCTTATGGTGAAGGCAACGGTTTTATTAACAGCTATATATCAGATTTGTTTGCCATAACGTTCTTTACTAACAACGGAAAATTCAATCCGAAAGGTGACTTGCATCTGCTTCCTCGCAACAGCGTGACTATGAAAACATCGTTAAAGAATATATTGAAATAGTTACCAAACCCTAAAGTCATGGACTGCCGTCCCAAATGTGCCGCCTGCTGCACAGTTATTTCGATAAGTTCGCCAATTCCGGGAATGCCCAATGGCAAGCCCGCCGGTGTGCGCTGCGTTAATCTCGACGACGATTTGCGCTGCAAGATATTCGGTCGCCCCGAGCGCCCGCGCATCTGCGGAGCCTTCCAACCTGACCCGCTAATCTGCGGCCACACACGCGAGGAGGCGGTTAGGATTATTGCGGAATTGGAGGGGATTGATGCGGAATAGTTAAAACAAAAAATGCCGGAGGAATCCGGCATTTTATATTCATATTACTAATAACTAATACACTATTTGCTGTATTTCTTCAAAGTGGTGTCAAGATTTTCGCCACGCAAGTTGACGGCCACCACTTCGCCATTCGGATTAACAAGATAGTTTGCAGGAACCGACTTCACTCCATAAAGCACGGCTGCCTCATTCTTCCAGAATTTCAGGTCAGATACGTGTGCTGGCCATACAAGACCGTCTTCCTCAACGGCTTTTTTCCAATCTTCCATGTTTCTGTCAAGCGACACGCTCAAAATGACGAACCCTTTGGCTTTCTTGAATTTCTTCTTGCTGTATTTGTTGTAGGCCGCAACCACATTAGGATTCTCGCGGCGGCATGGGCCGCACCACGATGCCCAAAAATCGATTAGCACATATTTGCCTTTGAATTGCGACAGACGAATGGTGTCGCCGTTGATTGAGGCCATTGCAAAATCGGGAGCTTTATCGCCCACTTTAACTTGAGCCTGCGCCGCAACAAACCCACACAAGGCAAATGCGGCAATCATCAGAATCTTCTTCATAATTGTAACATTTTCAAATTTATGGGCGCCAAGATACACTAATTTATGATAATTGCCGCTCACTATCTCTAAAAAATAAGACGTTATTCCTTTATGGCGACTTTTTCAAAACACAATTAAAAATATGTAAAAAAAAACTGAACCAAAATTGAAACAATGCGTATGAAGGGTATTGCTATGAATACGTCTGTCAAAATAGTAGCCTTATTTGCGGTTGTTGCTGCCGTAGCATGCAGCACACCCAAAGCCAACCCACCGAAACAGATTGAGCTCAATCTCGATGAGGTAAATCTGGTGTGGCGCGGTGAGTATGACAGCAAAAACCACCGCATGCACTATTTCGAAGAATGGTCTGGATGCGGCTGGTGGTTTGGCGACGACATCTTAAAATCTTCGGGCGATTTAAGCGAATTCGACCAAGTAGTTGTTGAGGTGAACAACATCACGCCCGATACTGCAGAACTCTACCTTAATATCCGATACACCACAACAAACATCATCACTTCGGAAACAGCGCCAATTGTAAACGGACGCACAACCTTACGTGTTAATTTGGACCCGAAAGGCAAATCGCATATACACGAGATATTCGTGATGAGCAAAAGCTCTTGTGACTTGACAATTAAGAAAGCCTTACTGAAAGAGACGACCAAATATGGTGCGGCTCGCGAGCTGAAAGCCAAAGACGGTTACATAAAAGCTTCTGAATTTAACGGCTACAGCGACGATGCGCTTGTGTCGTTCAATTACTATGTTGCTGGCGAGATGACATACATGAATGCCGATTCGGGCCACATTGAACCTATGAACAACTGGGGTATAGGATATGTCCGCTCAAGCGCCGACTTAACCGGAAATGATTGTCCCGGACAACACATAATCCTGAAGAAACTTGGCGAGCAATCTTATCAATGTGCGCTTGGCGATATACGCTACATGATTGATTATAATGGCAGAACTGGCATGCGAGGCTTGCATTGGAAAGTATGGCCGGGCGGCAATCTGACCGATGTACATATCATTAACGCCACTATCAGCGAAGTGGCACATTAAAGCTCTCTTTTCCGCCGCCATTTGCCACCATTGGCAATAAAAAATCTACAAACACCAACCTTCGGCGCACGAACTAGCCGATTTTCAATATTGGCGGAAATTGCCGTAAAAAACTGATTTATTATGTTTGTCACAATTGAATTTCAAATAAAAACAAACATAAAATGAAGCGAATTTTATTAGCAATTGCCGCCATTCTGCCGTTTATGGCAATGGCACAGAACGCTGACCCGTTCAGCAACATCGA
>JAFZWI010000133.1 GCA_017617355.1 Salinivirgaceae bacterium
ATGGTGTCGCTGGCGATTGAACACTCTGATTTTATTTTGTTTACGCCTTGAAATTCAGCCATTTTCAAAATAAACTCGTCCATTTTGGCTGGGTCGAGATAGGTGTCGTTGTTTTCAGGCTGGGTTTCGGCATAAGTCGGCCTTTCCATTCTCAAATTCGGATTCGGTGCCGGTTGAGGTTCTGCCGCAGGTTTGGGCTTTGCGGTAGGTTTCGCCTTTGGTTTTGGTGCTTCAATTTTCGGTTCCGGAATTGCAGCGGGCTCTGTTACAGTGTCGGTTTTAACCGTGGTGGATTGCTGATTTTCAATCTTTTCTTCAACTGGCGTTTCGGCAATCATTTCCGACTCTTGAGTGGTTTTGTCGGCAAACAGAATTGCAGAGCCAATGCCGGCTACAAGCGCAATGCAAGCGGCTGCGGCCACCCAGCGCCATAGTTTTATGGTTTTGTGTTTGGCATCGGCTTCATCGTCAATCGCATCCAAAACATTGGACAGAAAGTCTCCGGGCACTTCGGCGGGTTGCCTTTTCGCCTCGCTCCGGCGTAGAGCCTCGCGTATGTCGTTGTCGTTAAACTTGTTCATATTCTTCAGTTAAAAGAGGTGTCAGTTTGTTATTGTATTTTTAGGCATTTCACGCCAATAACGTAAATTAAAGGGCTAGATTTGAATGTGGCAGTGTTAAGATAGTCAGAATCAAACTCGTCGACATCGCAGTTGCGCACCGATTCAATTTCAGCGTCGTACCAACCCGATGATATTGCAACTAAAGGCACGAACTCATTCAGTTTAAGCTCATTAGGCGTTATAAATGGTTTCTTTACAAAAAAATAATAATATCCAGAGTTCTTATCACCCACCTTTTTAAATGTGATTTCTCTATCATACCCAATTTCGCCAAATCGGCAATAGCATTTCACCGTGCTGTCGTTCAAAGTTTGTGTGCTTATGGTGTAGTTGCGAATGCTGTCGGTCGGGGCGTCATCTACCAAACAAAATCCCCAATTTTCAATTTCTTGCGTAAAGTTTTCCACTTTGCCGTTTTCGTATTTCATAATTAACGGCATAAACCCGTACATTCCGTCAATTGGAAATGAGAAATCGTGCGAAAAGACTTCGTATCCTGAAAGTTTGAGAAGCTTGATATAATCTTCTATAGTGGCGTCTTTTTTAACGACGCTTTGCGCTTGCGTTGTGCCGACAGTAATAACAGCGAAAGCTGCGGCAACTAAAAATTTAAACTTGTTCATATTCTTTCTGCTTAATTGTTACCAATAATTTTTTCCTAATCCGATGAAGCCTTACAGCCAGAGCGTTTGGCTCCGCATCCATTACGTAGGCAATATCGTTCAAAGGTTTGTCTTCGTAATAGTAGAGGTGGACCAGCATTCGCTCGTCGGGTGGCAGATTGTCGAGAGCATCCTCCATAAGTCTGATGCGCTCCTCGTTGCCAGTTGAGAGTTCGTCGTCAAGTAGGTTGCAATCGGCTACCGGTACTTCATCAATGTCAACATAATGTAATTTGCGGCGTTTCAAGTGGTTAATCGATTCGTTGTAGGCGATTCGGCTCACCCAAGTCAGGAACGAAGCCCTTTGCTCAAATTTCTCGAACTTGTTGAAAGCCTTGACGAAAGCGTTTTGCGCCAGTTCTTCGGCATCGGCTCGGTTGCCCACCATTCGTGTCGTAAAATCAAGAACCTGTTGCGAATACTGATTCACAAAGTAGGCATACTCAGCCGCAGCCGCACGGCGGTTGCCAGCGGCCAAATAGTTCGCTATCTGGGCAATACGCTTTTGCTCGTCAGTGTTCACTGTTTTTATCATTCTGTCTTTTAGACAACGGCATCAGATAAATATTACACGCCGCCGCAATTTTTTTTTGAAGTTTTTACAAAATAAATGTATTTCTGACGAAAATGCAGACACAGACACTAACGCTAACAAAAAAGGTAACCCCTAACACCTAATCCCCAATACCCAATTTTGCAAACGCTTGCATAAATTCACACATTTTCAGCGTGTTATTTTGCCTGCAACATATTCAACTTGTTGCTCAAAACTCTAATTTTGCGCTTTCTTTTGAGGGGGGGTCGGTAATGATTTTTCTGATAAGAAACAAACTGATTGACAGTTTGATAAAGAGATTGGTTAAAGATTAATAATTGTGTGATGTCGTTTATCGGAATCTACCTTTTGACACTTTTGGCGGCAATGCTGCTGGTTGGATGTTTGAATGCAAATGGCAAGAGCATTGTCGCAGTATGCGGAACGGTGGCTCTGTCGGTTGTGAGTAGTGTGCCGGCCGTTGGCGCGCTAATGGGGCAGACCTTTGCCTCTGATTTTGCCGGTTCGTTCTTTACGGGGCCTGTGCGCGTCGTCATAGACCCGCTTTCGGCGTGGTTTGTGCTTGTTATTAACTTCACAATGATTACAAGCGTTCTCTATGGCCGTCAGTATATGCAGGCCTACGCCGAACGCCGTTCGGCATTGAGCCTCCATTGGATGTGCTATCTGCTTGTTCACGCGGCGCTTACGGCTATATGTGCTATGCATAACAGCATTGCTTTTCTGGTTGCGTGGGAACTGATGGCTTTCAGTTCGTTTGTGCTTGTGATTTTCGAAGGCGAAAAGATTCGCACTATCCGTGCGGGAGTCAACTATTTGATACAGTCGCACATAGGAGTGGCGCTGCTCACAGTGGCGTTCGTCTGGGTGGCAATGGTGTCGGGTACATACGATTTTTCGGGTATCAGCCAGTTTGTCAGCACACAGTCGAAGGCGGCGTGCTTCGGGCTGATGATGCTCTTTTTCATAGGATTCGCTTTCAAGGCCGGCTTTGTGCCGTTCCACACTTGGCTGCCTCACGCTCACCCTGCCGCACCGTCGCACGTGTCGGGAATGATGTCGGGTGTGCTAATCAAAATCGGTATTTACGGCATTGTTAGAATGCTTATCTTGATAAATGTCAACTATTTGGCTATCGGTTATTTCATTCTTGCCATTTCGGTTGTTACTGGTGTTTATGGTGTGATGATGGCCATTGTGCAGCACAATCTGAAGAAACTTCTGGCTTACCACAGCGTTGAGAATATCGGTATCATTGGTATTGGCATTGGTGTTGGTTGCCTGGGTTTGGGCTATGGAAATCAGATGCTTGCAATCATTGGTTTTGCTGGCGGACTGCTGCACGTGCTCAACCACTCGCTGTTCAAATCGCTGCTGTTCTATGGCGCGGGCAATGTCTATCAAGCCACACACACTATGGATATTGAGCATTTTGGCGGTCTTATCAAGCGGATGCCGCAAACGGCGCTGCTTTTCCTGCTTGCGAGTCTGGCTATCTGCGGATTGCCGCCGTTCAATGGTTTTGTGTCGGAATTCATTATTTATAACGGCTTGTTTGGCGGTATAAACGCTTCGTTCTCAACCGCTTCGGTATTGATGTTTGTCGCGGCAATGGCCGGCTTGGCGCTTATTGGCGGCTTGGCCATTATGTGCTTCACAAAAGCCTTCGGCATTGTCTTTTTGGGAACGCCGCGCCACGAGTTCCACCACGAGCCTGCGGAGTTCGGCAAGGCACGCTTGTTGCCAATGTATATGGTTGGTTTGCTGATAGTTGCCATTGGCTTGTTTCCGCAATATTTCGTGAGCGCCATACGCTCGGTTTTGGCGCAGGTGGTTGGCGGCGACGGTCTGCAAACCGTTCTGCCGCTGTGCTGCGGAGCAATGAAGTGGATAAGTTGGTATATGCTTGGTTTTGTGGTGCTTGTGGCGTTGGTTTACGGTCTGCGCAGCCTTTGCGCCCGCCGTTTGCCCGTGGCCGAAGGCGACACTTGGGGCTGCGGCTACTTGGCTCCGACGCCCAAAATCCAATATACGGCAAGTTCGTTTGTCCGCTCTTATCGCCGTCTGGCAAAGCCGATTTTAAATATCCGCAAGCGTTCAGTTGATGTTGAGGGCGTTTTCCCGTCAGCGGCTTCGTACTCAACAGAGGCTCTTGACCATACCGAAACGGGATTGATTCACCGTCCGTTGCGTGTTTTCAGACTGATGTTGAGCAAGTTGTCGTTCTTGCAGAACGGTAGGCTTCAGAACTATATTCTTTACGGACTGCTGTTCATTGTGGTGGTGCTGGGAGTTCCGTTTATCTGCCACATTATCAGAGTATTTATAAATTATCTAAACACATTATTATAATGTTGAGTTTCGCGTTGATTTTTGTTGCCAGCCTGTTTTTCACGGGCATTGTGGTGCGCGTCAAGAGTTTGGCGTCGGGGCGGAAGGGCCCGGGCGTTTTTCAGCCTATCCGCGACATTTGGCGTCTGCTGCGCAAGGGCGCGGTTTACAGCCGCACCTCCAGTCTGGTTTTCCAACTGGCGCCGTCGGTCTATTTCGCGTCGATACTGGCTGCCATAGCGGTTGTGCCGCTTGGCTCGTATGCCGGAATTATCTCATTCTCGTGCGATTTCGTCTTTTTCGCCTACGTTCTGGCGCTGGGCAAATTCTTCTGCATAATTGCCGCGCTCGACACAGGCAGTAGTTTCGAGGGAATGGGCGCAAGCCGCGAGGCTCTGTTCTCGATGCTTGCCGAACCGGCCTTCTTCATTCTTATGGGTACGCTTGGATTGCTCACTGGTCGCACGTCTTTCTTGCAGATATTCAGTGGTTTGCATATCGATTCGAACCTCTCGTACATACTCGTGACCATTGCCTGCTTCCTGCTCATAATGATTTGTATGATTGAGAACAGCCGGATGCCGGTTGATGACCCAAAAACACACTTGGAACTAACTATGATTCACGAGGTTATGATTCTCGACAATAGCGGTTTCGACCTCGGTTTGATTCTGCACGCCACCAACCTCAAATTCGCGATGTACGGTGCGTTGATTGCCAACCTTTTTATCGGCAATTTGCCGCTCTGGGGCTCGGTTGCGGCGTTCTTCGGCATACAAATTGCCACGGCGGTGGTTGCCGGCATAATCGAGTCGTTTATGGCGCGCTTCCGTATGGGGCACAACTCACAGTTCATTCTGGTGCTCTCGTCGCTCGCGCTGCTGATGCTTCTTGGTGTGATGCTGATTATTAACTGATTGAAGGACTGAAGGATTGAAGGATTGAATAATTGAATTTCGCACAGATGACACAGACAACACAGATATTTAATTCACAATCACTTATGCCTAATGCCTTGTGCCTAATGCCTTTTAACTTGTCACTTGTAACTTATAACTTAAATATAACTTAAAATGACCACAATTCTGCTTATCATATTCGCTATCACGCTGTTATACTTTTCGATAGCGAACCGTTTGATGACCTACTTGTCGATACTGACGTTGCAGGGTGTGCTGCTTTTTGGCGTGGCTCTGCTCGAGTTGCGCGAGATGAGCGCGGTAAACTTCGCCTTCATTCTGCTTGAAACTGTGATAGTTAAGGCCATTGCCGTTCCGCTTTTCATTCGCCACGTAATCAAAAAGAATAAAATCCGCCGCGAGGCCGAACCATTTGTTCCGTACTTTATCTCGTTGATTGTCACCACATTGATAATCGTTGTGGCGTTCGTTTTGTCGACTATGGTCGATGCACCGAACATTAACCGCACCTATTTTGTGGTGGCCATTTCGTCGGTTTTCAGCGGTCTGTTCTTCATTGTGTCGCGCAAGAAGATAATCACACACGTAATCTGCTACGCGCTTATCGAGAACGGAGTTTTCATTCTGTCGCTGGCCGTTGGCAACGAGATGCCGCTGCTGGTCAACCTTGGAGTTCTTCTCGATGTGTTTATCAGCATATTCCTGCTGGGTATCTTCATTAACAAGATTGGCAATGTGATTAACGACGGCAGTGTTGCCGAATTGAGTAGTATTAAAGATTAATTGCTTAAAACAATGATAGTTACATATCTGATAATATCGATTTTGTGTGCACTTTTGCTGTTTGTCAACAAGAGCCGGGTGCTGAACGGCGCGTTTGTGGCGCTTTTTATGCTGGTGCAATGCACGCTCACGGTTTACGAATTCACGCAGCGCGGCAGTTACGACGCGGTCTATTTCAAGGCCGATTCGCTTGCCCTGCTGATGCTTGCTGTGCTTACTGTGGTGGCTATTCCGGCATTGCTTCACAAATTCAACTACGTTGAGCCTGAAGCCGAAACACCACGCTCGCGCGGAATATACTATGGTGCTATGGTTCTGTTGGTTATGGCATTATCGGCGGCTTGTTTGTCGTCGCATATCGCTGTCACTTGGATTTTTGTTGAGATAACCACCTTGAGCGCGTCGGCACTTGTTTTCCACCGCCGCAACGTGGGTGCTATCGAGGCCACTTGGAAGTACATTTTCGTTTGCTCCATAAGCCTTGTGTTCGTCTTTATTGGAATTCTGCTTTTGAGTATCTCGCTCGGCAACGCAGGTCAGGCGCAGTTGCAGTACGATAGTCTGATGCAGGCAGCCGCCAACCTCGACCCGTTCTGGATTAAAATAGCCTTCGTATTCATTTTCACGGGTTACACCGCCAAATTCGGTCTTATGCCGATGTACACCGCCGGAATCGACGCAAAGGACAAGGCTCCGGCACCTGCTGCGGCGCTTTTCTCAAGCGTGCTGATGAACGTCGGGTTTGTTGGCATTTTCCGTTTCTATCAGATTGTGGCGCGCACAAGCGTCAAGCCGTGGGCCGATACCATAATAATGGTTGCGGCTGTGCTCTCGATACTTATTTCGACGGTCTATCTTATTAAAGTGAAGAATATCAAGCGAATGCTGGCTTATTCGAGCGTTGAGCATATGGGTGTTGTGGCGTTGGGCTTGGCCGCCGGAGGCATTGGTTGCTTTGCCGCCATTCTGCATTTGGTGCTGCACACCTTTGCCAAATCGGCACTGTTTTTCCACACTGGACACATTTATAAATACTTCAAATCGAAGAACATATATAGCATTGGCAACTATTTCCGCTACAATCGTGCCGGAGCCGTATTTATGCTGCTGGCGTTTGTCTGCATTGCCGCAATGCCGCCTTTCGGCTTGTTTGTCAGTGAGTTGCTAACATTCAAGGCTTTGATTGCCAGCCACCATATTCTTGTGCTTGTGGTGACGCTTGTGCTGCTCACCACCATTATTTGGGCTTTGGGGCGCAACGTGCTGAAAATGTTGTTTGTCGATTCGGAGAATGTGCACGTGCAACCGTCTGTGCGTCATAATGTTGCGGAGATGACTATGCAATATCTGCTGCTGGCTCTCACCGTTTGGCTGGGACTCTGCCCGCCGCAGTGGTTTGTTGATTTGATTGAAGAGGCTGTTCAACTTATAACTTTCTGATAATATGGATTTTATTAGCATAAAAAACAATCAGTGCATAAAGTTCGCAGAGATTCCTATTCTGCCTTATGCCGAATTTTATAGTCTGATAGACAATAAGTTGACAACTGCGTCTGACGCGCACTGCGTTGCGTACTATGGCGTGCCGGCAGGCAACAGCGTGCAACTAATCTGCTGCATTGCCGACGATGCTACACACCTTATTGATGTTGCTTCGGCTGTTGTTGAACCGACGGCTGTTCTGGAGTCGCTGACGGCCAAACACCTTGCGCTTCAGTTGTTTGAGCGTGAGATTCACGAGAATTTCGGTATCGGTTTCAGCGGACACCCGTGGCTCAAGCCTGTGCGCTATCCGCACAACGCCGCCGACAAGAGTCAGTCAATGACTAACTATCCGTTTTATCAGATTGATAGTGAAGAACTTCACGAAGTGGGAGTGGGGCCGATTCACGCGGGAATAATTGAGCCGGGACACTTCCGTTTCATTTGCAACGGCGAACAGATTCTGCACCTCGAAATACAACTCGGCTATCAGCACCGCGGCGTCGAAAGTCTTTTCCTGAAAAAGACAAAACTGCTCGAGCGTGCCACTTTGGCCGAAAATATTGCTGGCGACACGGTTATCGGTCACTCAACGGCTTTTGCCAATGCTTGGGAAAGCCTTTGCGGTTTCACCCCTGACCGTCAACTTCAGATTGAACGCGCTTTTGCGCTTGAGAATGAGCGCATTGCAATACATACAGGCGACTTGAGCGGCATTTGCACCGACATTGCCTATCAATTGGGCAACTCGGTTTTCGGCCGTCTGCGTACGCCTGTCATAAACTATTTCCAGCGTTGGGCGGGCAACCGTTTTGCAAAGGGGCTGATTCGTCCGGGAAAGACCAACTTTCAGTTTACCAAAGAGTTGGCGCAACAATGGCGCGATATGATTTCTGCCTATCGTCCCGATTTCGTCGAAATGGCCAATCAGACATTCGACCTGCCGTCTGTGCTGTCGCGACTTGAACAGACAGGCCGTGTGGAGCCAGAAACAGCCCGCACTATTGGTATGGTTGGTATGGCAGCCCGCGCAAGCAATGTTGCCCGCGATATCCGCGCTTCGCACCCGTGGGGATATTACACTGGTATTCAGTATCAACCTGTCACAGAGCCTGTCGGCGATGTTTATTGCCGCGCACGAATCCGCCACGACGAGATTCTGCGCTCGATTGATATGATGACGGAAATGATTGATTCAATGGATTATAAACCGCAAACGGCAACGCCGCTCACAAAAGCCGCCGCCGACTCGTTTGTGGTGTCGCTTGTCGAAGGCTGGCGCGGCGAGATTTGCCACTGCGCCATTACCGACGCCAACGGCGAACTCAAGCATTACAAAATCAAGGACCCGTCGTTCCACAACTGGCTGGGCCTTGCGCTTGCCGTCC
This sequence comes from Salinivirgaceae bacterium, assembly GCA_017617355.1. GTDB lineage: Bacteria > Bacteroidota > Bacteroidia > Bacteroidales > SZUA-534 > RUG13583. The sequence continues at coordinate 8,746 of JAFZWI010000133.1, forward strand.
GCAACAACGAGATTTCCGATTTCCCAATCTGCAACAAGAGTTTCGACCTTTCGTACAGCGGTCACGACCTATAAC
>JAFZWI010000134.1 GCA_017617355.1 Salinivirgaceae bacterium
ATACTGACATCGGCCAACTCAATCAACCTTGCACGATTCCTGCCGCAAAGCGTTTACTACGCATACGCGCTGTCGCAGATTCCGCAAGAGCGTTGGAAAGACGTGGTTATGACCGTACCGAGCGGCAACTTCGGCAACATCACCGCCGGACTTGTGGCGTGGCGTATGGGAATGCCTGTGAAGCGATTCATTGCCGCCATCAACGCCAACCGCGTGTTTGCCGACTATCTTGAAACAGGCGTCTACAAGCCGCAGAAATCGATTGCCACCATCGCCAACGCAATGGACGTGGGCGACCCGAGCAACTTTGCCCGCGTGATTGAATTGTTCGGCAAATCGGTTGACAACATTCGCGCTGAAATCAGCAGCTACAGCTACACTGACGAGCAGATTGGCGCCACAATGGCACAAGTGCTGAAAGAAACCGGCTACGAACTCGACCCGCACGGCGCTGTGGGCTATTCCGCTTTGCGCGACCACCTGAACAGCGGCGAGTTGGGCTTGTTCCTTGAGACCGCACATCCTTCAAAGTTCATCGATACGGTTGAGAAATACACAGGCAAGCGCGTCGAGATTCCCGCACGTCTGCAGAAATTCGCCGAAGGCACCAAGCAAACCGTTAAGATTAAAGCGGACTATACAGAATTGAAAAACAGACTGTTGGCTTAATAGGACAATATCAAACAAAAGAAAAATACCCTGTCAAACTTATTGGCAGGGTATTTTCTTTCTAATATTTAACCAAATTATCAATTCACCATAACCCGTTTCACCATGCCGCCTGTTTTTACGATGTATAAGCCTGTGGTATTGACGGGTATCTCCGTACGGACGCGATTAATCGCGTCCCTGCAAACTAACTTACCCATTACATCATAAATACGGATTTCTTCAGTGGCGTTTTCAACCACAATGGTATTACCGGAGGCGTAGATGTTGACTGCGCTGGCGGCATCATCGGCAATGGCGGTAGCAGGATTGTTTCCGTTGCCACCTTCATTATTACCTCCTTCGTTGTTTCCTCCTTCATTGTTGCCTCCCTCGTTATTTCCGCCTTGGTTCTCACGGTTATTATCCTCACTATTGGTATTGTCATCAAATTCAATTGTTATACTCTTGTATTCATATACTGTTTTTTGAGAACTTGTCCAACCATCACTCCAGGTGTATTGTATATATTGAACCAAATTCCCATTGTCATTATATCCATAAATTCTTTTTATAAAATAATCCCATTTGTCATCTTTCCACAGGTAAGTTAACTCTGTTTTATTGCCATTGCCGTCATATTCGTACACACATTTGGTTCTTCCCCCGCCGTATGTAATGTGTTGTGTTTCTCTTCCATTCTCATATTCATAAACAGTTTTTTGATATTCTTCCCAATCATTTTTCCACCTATATTCAATACATTGAACAACATTTTTGTTAATGTCATATTCATAAAATCTTTTTATATAATAATTCCATTCTCCATTTTTCCATAAATAAATTAACTCGGTTATATTGCCATTGCCGTCATATTCGTACACACATTTGGTTTTTCCCCCGCCGTATGTAATGTGTTGTGTTTCTCTTCCATTCTCATATTCATAAATAGTTGTTTGGGATACCTCCCAATTTTCATTCATCCATAAATAAGTCACTTCTTGAGTTTTATTTCCGATGCTATCATACTCATAAACCTTTTTCACAGAATTCTTTTCCCCTGAATAAGTTATTGAATTATCACAAACCCAAATTGTTTTTGAAGATGAAAACAAGGATGAACAAACAAATAATAATGTGAGTATCTTTTTCATTTTTATACTTTTAGATTAAACAAAACGACTATGACATTTTTTCATGAATACATTTATTTATGTGATTCAGTAGCGTTATCACTTCTTTGTGGATAGTAAAAACCTCGCTATCATCTGGTTGAGTATAATTGGCTGTTTGATTGATTTCTGAAACACCATATGTTGCCGAAATATCACCAATAATCGCTCCTAATAGTTTGCGCATCTCGTTAATAAGATTTTGGCTGCATTTGTTTTTCTCCAATTTTAGAATAATATCGTCATAACCATCCAATAGGTCTGGTCGATGTTTTGATAGTTTTTCTCGCGTTTTTGATATCACACTATCGTTAAGCGCATCTTTGAATTGTTTTTCCATAGTTTCTTCCGTTTTAAATTCACCACTTCAAATTTACTCAATCCCCACAACAGCCTCAAAACCAACAATTCCAAAACGGACACTATTCGGTCTTATTTGGAAATACCAGACAGGTTCAGAAGTTCGGAATAGTAGCGGAAAAGGTCAACGTTCAAGGCTTGCGAGATTAGCAAGATTTGGTTGGCATCAATTGATTTCTTCTTGTAAATCTTGCTAATGGCTGGCGGACAGACGCAGATGCGTTCGGCAAGCCATTTGTTTGTTCTGCCTTGCTCACGCATTATGCTTTCAATGATTTTCCCGATGTGCATCTCGTTTGGTTTGTCCATAAAAAAAGCGTCAGCCGAATTCGTTTTGTCGCTTATGGTTGTTGAGGCATCGCCAAACGCCCGCTATAGCATAAGCACGAAACGGCTCACGCTAAAAGCGTGAACACCGCTTTGCTTACTCGCTATAGCATTAAAAATGGCGATTTCCAACAACCAAGGAATAAGTGTCTAAAAATCTATATATTAAAACAATCTATCTGTCCTTATAATTCGTTTTTATATGTGTTTGAACAAAAATATAAAAATTTGAGAATTTTCATCTTTAATGCCATTGCTAACGAAAAATCCCCATTGGCGCGGCAATGAGGATTTCATTCATTTTATAACTTCTTATAACTTCAATTTCTAACTTACGAGTATAGCTTTTCACGCAATTCAGCGATATGGTCATCGCTGATATAATCATCGTATTCCATCATCTTATCAATCATTCCCTTAGGACCTATTTCGATGATTCGGTTGCTTACAGTTTGGATGAACTCGTGGTCGTGCGACGACATCAGCACATTGCCCTTGAACTTCACCAGCGTGTTGTTGAATGCCTGAATCGACTCAAGGTCGAGGTGGTTGGTCGGGGTATCGAGAATAAGAACGTTGGCGTTGCGAATCATCATTCTGGCAATCATGCAGCGCACGCGCTCGCCGCCCGAAAGCACGTTGGCCTTCTTGTTCACCTCATCGCCCGAAAAGAGCATTTTGCCCAGATAACCACGCAGATAAAGGTCGCTGGTGTCTTCCGAAAACTGTGCAAGCCAATCCATTAGCGTAATGTCGTCTTTGAAAAATTTCTCGTTGTCGAGCGGTAAGTAGGCCTTTGTAATGGTCTGTCCCCAAGTGTATGAGCCGGTGTCGGGCGCAAGGTGGTCTTTCAGAATCTCGAACAACGTGGTCATTGCGCGAGTGTTGCGCGAGAGAAAAACGATTTTGTCGTCTTTGTTGACCGTAAAGTTCAGATTGCTAAATAGTTTCACACCATCGACAGTCTTCGACAGGTCTTTCACCTCAAGAATGCGGTCACCGCACTCGCGTGCTGGGGTGAAGATGATGCCTGGATATTTACGATTCGAAGGTTTAATCTCCTCAATATTAAGCTTTTCCAACATTTTCTTACGGCTAGTGGTCTGTTTGCTTTTGGCCACGTTGGCACTGAACCGGCGGATGAATTCCTCCAACTCTTTCTTCTTCTCCTCAGCCTTCTTGTTCTGCATTTGTTGCTGGCGCAGAGCAAGTTGACTCGATTCGTACCAGAAACTGTAGTTGCCGGCAAACATCTGAATGCGGTTGAAATCGATGTCAACGGTGTGGGTGCAGATAGAGTCAAGGAAGTGTCGGTCGTGCGATACCACAAGCACCGTGTTCTCAAATTCCGACAGATAGTGCTCAAGCCAGGTCACAGTGTCAAGGTCGAGGTCGTTGGTAGGCTCGTCGAGCAGCAGATTGTCGGGTTTGCCGAAAAGAGCCTGTGCCAGCAGCACCTTTACTTTTTCCTTACCGCTTAACTCGCGCATGTATTTTTGATGCAAATCTTCTTTTATGCCAAGTCCGCTAAGCAGTGTTGCCGCGTCGCTCTCGGCGTTCCAACCATCCATTTCGGCAAATTTTTCCTCCAGTTCCGATGCCTTGATTCCGTCCTCCTCGCTGAAATCGGGCTTTGCGTAGAGCGCGTCCTTCTCGTTCATCACGCGCCACAGCTCGGCATAGCCCATCAGCACTGTGTTGAGCACAGTGCAGTCATCGAACTCAAAGTGGTTCTGTTTCAGCACCGAAAGACGCTCGTGAGGTCCAATGGTAATGGTTCCGCGTGTGGCGTCGATTCCGCCGTAGAGGGTCTTCAGAAAAGTGGATTTTCCTGCGCCATTGGCACCAATAATGCCATAGCAGTTTCCAGGTGTAAACTTAAGATTAACATCTTGAAAAAGAATGCGTTTACCAAACTGAATGCATAGATTTGATACTGTAATCATTGTCAAAAATTTTGAGCCGCAAAGGTATTGAAAAAGGCGAAAAGTTTAATGGGCATAAAAACAGATTTGAAACTACAATAGTGTATCGGTCGTTCCAACTTGATGCGCACAAAAAAGGCTGACTTAACAAGCCAGCCTTTCGATATTCAACTGTAATTTCAATTAAATCACTTTTTCCAATCCGGCGATGTTTTTCTGAACATCGGCATCGGTCACTTCATAGTTCTGAAGCGAGCCTGACAGATACTGGTCGTAAGCGGCCATATCGATGAGTCCGTGTCCCGACAGGTTGAACAGAATGACCTTCTCCTCGCCTTTCTCCTTACATTTCTTCGCCTCGTTGATAGCGGCGGCAATAGCGTGGCAGCTTTCCGGAGCAGGAATGATACCTTCGGCGCGAGCAAACAACATTCCCGCATCGAACGACTCAAGTTGTTTGATATCAACAGCTTCCATCAGACCGTCTTTCAGCAGTTGGCTTACGATAACGCCTGCGCCATGGTAACGCAAACCGCCTGCATGAATGTTGGCCGGCATAAAGTTATGACCGAGAGTGTACATTGGCAGAAGCGGTGTATAGCCTGCAACATCGCCGAAATCGTATTGGAAGACGCCGCGTGTAAGTTTCGGGCAGCTCGACGGCTCGGCAGCTATGAAACGGGTTGTTTTGCCTTCAAGAATATTGTGGCGCATGAACGGGAAGCTAATGCCGCCAAAGTTCGAACCACCGCCAAAGCAACCAATAACAATATCGGGATACTCACCGGCCATTGCCATTTGCTTTTCGGCCTCAAGACCGATAATTGTCTGGTGCAGAGTTACATGGCTAAGAACCGAGCCGAGTGTATAACGGCAATTCGGAGTGTTGATAGCCAGCTCAATAGCCTCAGAAATGGCTGTTCCAAGCGAGCCTTGGTTGTTCGGGTCGACAGTCAGAATATCTTTTCCTGCGCGTGTCGACATTGAAGGCGACGCGGTAACCTGCGCACCGTAAGTCTGCATAATCGAGCGGCGGTAAGGCTTCTGATTGTATGATATTTTCACCTGGTAAACTGCGGCTTCCAAGCCGAAAACTTTGGCAGCATAAGCCAAAGCGGCACCCCATTGTCCGGCACCAGTTTCAGTGGTTACGTTGGTTATGCCCTGTTTCTTGCAGTAGTAAGCCTGTGCAAGTGCCGAGTTGAGTTTGTGGCTGCCAACCGGGCTTACACTCTCGTTCTTGAAGTAGATATGAGCCGGTGTACCAAGAGCCTGCTCAAGTCCATAGGCGCGCACAAGTGGCGTAGAACGATAGTATTTATACATATCACGAACTTCGGTAGGAATGTCAATCCAAGCATGCTCCTGGTCGAGTTCCTGACGAGCCAGCTCTTCGGCAAAAATCGGGAACAAATCCTCGGCCTTAAGAGCCTGTTTTGTTGCAGGATTGAGAGGCGGCATGGGTTTGTTTTTCATGTCTGCCTGAATGTTGTACCATTTAGTCGGTATCTCATTCTCAGTTAGAAAAAAACGTTTCTGTTTTTCCATATTGTTTAAATTTTGAATGTTAGAAATCGGTTTCAAGTAAGTTGTTTTTTAGTAAATGCGCAAAATATTTTTACACGATTACGTGAAAATACGATGTGCGGTTAAGTTACTCATCTACATTTAGATTCTTGAAAACCACATCGGGCTCAAAACCTTTCTGAATCAGATATGCGGCGGTTTTGCGGTTGCGCTCAAATGGTTTGAGAGCACGCAACTGCCGCATTTTTTTGTCGCGCTCGGCTTCAAAGGCTTTCTGATAATCCGATTCGGGCAGTTCAGTAAATGCTTCGTCGATAGTGTTTTGCGGAATGTGTTTCTGCCGCAGCATAAGCCGCGTTTTAATGCGTCCCCAATGGTTGAAGCGTGTTTTGTCGCGCACGTAGGCGACTGAAAAACGCAGATTATCGACATACCGCTCGTCGATGAGTAACGTGATAATGCGCTGAATGTCAGATGACTGAACACCCCAATTACGCATTTTCTGCTCTAAATCGAAAGTGCAGCATTCGCCCTTTGCCGCCAGCAAGCGGCAGCGTTCCAAGGCTTCTTCAAATGTCATTTCGCGTTCCATACGGCACTCACCATTCTGTCTTTTCCATAAAAATCTTGATGCAGTTCAACGTTGCTATACTGCATATTCTCAAGCAATTGTACAGTATCTTTGCCGAACCGTTCGTTGATTTCGAAAAACAGCATTCCGCCATTTTTCAGCCACTGCGCTGCAAGTTCAGCTATGCGGCGGTAGAACAGCAGCGGGTCGGAATCGGGAACGAACAACGCTAAATGCGGCTCAAAATCAAGCACATTGCGGCTCATCTGCTGTTTGTCGGATTCGGTAACGTAGGGCGGATTGCTCACCACAACATCAAGGCTCGACGGTGCAAATGGCTGATTGTCATCAAAAATACTTTTGCAGACAAATTCGACCTGCGCGTCGTTGCGCTCTGCATTACGCCTTGCAACGGCAATTGCGGCTTCCGACACATCGATAGCAGTAACTTGTGCACCGTCAATCAGTTTTGCAAGCGACACGGCAATACAACCGCTGCCGGTGCCTACATCCACAATCCGCGGCGACGGCGCTTTGCAACGGTCGGCAATGAGCCGCACCAACTCTTCGGTTTCGGGACGAGGAATCAGCACATCGCGGCAAACGCCAAACGACATTCCCATAAATTGCTCTTCGCCAAGCACATACTGCAACGGCTCGCCGTCGGCAAGTCTTTTTAGCATTGCTTGTAGCCGTTGGTAATCAGTTTCTGATATTTTTGCATCGGGATAGGCGATGGTCTGAACGCGCGTGAATCCGAAATGTTCAAGCAGTTCAAACACAATCTGTTGCAACTCGCGCCCGCTGTAAATCGGTGCCAGTTGACTGCGCATTTCGGCTTGAATGTCGGCTAACGTTCTGTCCATAACGCAAATGTAAATCGATGGCGATGAACGAGCAAGCGAACGATGATTTTTTTATGCGCCGATGCCTGCAACTGGCGCGGTTGGGCGCTGGCACGGCCGCACCAAACCCGATGGTTGGCGCGGTTGTGGTGTGCGATGGCGTGATTATTGGCGAAGGCTATCATCACCGCTGTGGTCAGGCTCACGCCGAGGTGAACGCCATTGCCGCTGTCAAAAATCCCGATTTGCTTTGCCGCTCAACCATTTACGTCAGTCTTGAACCTTGCAGCCACTACGGCAAAACCCCACCTTGCGCCGACCTGATTATCAGCAAGCGCATTCCCAACGTGGTGGTTGGTATGGTTGACCCTTTCGGGAAAGTCAATGGTAACGGTGTCAACAAGTTGCGCGCCGCAGGTTGCAATGTGAAGGTTGGCGTTTTGGAAAATGAATGCCGCCAGCTAAACCGCGCGTTCATCACTTTCCACACAAAAAAACGCCCGTACATAATTTTGAAATGGGCTGAATCGTCCGACGGATTCATCGATGGTGTGCGCGGTGCCGACAACCGTCCTGTCTGGCTGACAAACGAGGCTTGCCGAGCACTTGTTCACCGCTGGCGTGCCGAGTCGGGCGCCATAATGGTGGGCTACAACACCGCTCTGCTCGACAACCCGCAGCTCAACGTTCGTGCATGGACGGGCCGCGATCCGCTGCGCATTGTTACCGACCGTCAGATGCAACTACCTAACAATCTGCATCTTTTCGACCGCACTCAACCAACTTGGCGGCTCAATACAATCAATAACGACGGCGTTGAAAATCTGCAAAACGTTCTGCTGCCGTGGGGCGACCAAATGCTGCCCGCACTGATGCAGAAACTATACGACGCTCAAATCAACCAACTGATTGTTGAGGGCGGGACGCGCCTGCTTCAATCGTTCATTGACGCTGGTTTATGGGATGAGGCTCGGATTTTCACCAGCACTTGCAAACTTAGCAATGGCGTAAAAGCACCCGAAATAAAATGCAACCTAATTGAAACTGAAATGATTGGAGAGGTAAAACTCGTTTTTGTGAAAAAAGAGTCATGTGTAATGATTAAAGCGTAAAATGATACAAGATTTTATCTTTAATCACCCAACAATAACTTCATCCATATGGATATCGTTCTGATTGGCAGGAATTTCAGCAAACTGCTGGCATTCGAAAGCCACGCCAACTTTAACAGCTTGCGTTTGCGGCAGAAAACGGTCGTAAAATCCGCGGCCACGGCCCATACGGTTGTTTCGCAAATCGAAAGCGACGCCAGGAACTATCACTAAATCAATAATTGACAAATCGGCAAGCGCATCGCCGCAAGGCTCAGGTATTCCAAACGCCCCCTTCGGCATTTTATCAGCTCCACTGTAGCGCCTAAACAGAAGCTCGTCGCCTTGCACAGCAGGCAGATACACATTCTTCTGCTGATACCATTTCTCGATAAACTGCCCGGTCGGCAACTCATCGCTTAGCGACCAATATGCTATAATATTTTGTGCATCAACAAAATACTTTTTTTGTTCCAACTCGGCAAAAACACTATTGGCGCACGCTTGCTTGCACTCGGCCGAAAGTTGCGATTTCAGTTGCCGCACAAGCCGCCGGAGCGAGTCTTTGTCTAGTATTTTAATGTTTTTCAGCATGTTAGTCAGAAGAATCGACAAAAAAAGTCCGACCAAAAGCCGGACTTCATATTATTAATTATCAACTTTTTAGAAATTGAACTCAAGACCGCCATTCAACGTTACGCGCGAATAAACATTGTGGTTGCGTTTAACAAACGGACGATAATAAATGTAATATTCAGGCATAACCACTAAGGCTATATGTTTGGCAATCTTATATTTGCACAACAGTTGCACTGAATTTCCAATTATCTGGTAAGGATACTCAAAATCTACATACTCATAGCGGTTAAAGCTGGTTGTAGAGTAATTGTAGCTGTACTGGTCGTAAACATCAAAAATGTAGTTCTTACTCTCGCTGCTTATGTTAAACTCCCACAAAAAACCTGGCGACACAAACACTTTCCACTTTTCGCTTTCATAAAGTTTATAGTCGAGACGCAAAGCAAACGCCATATCCCAAATTTTAACATTTGTCTTGTAGATATGGTTTTTCCTTGCCGAATCGACGGTGACGGTATCCCAACGGGCTTTGTCCCACTCAGCCTTGTAGTGGAACTCTGAATGGCGAATCTCAAATCTGAAGCGAGTACGCTCCGATGTGCGGACACCGAAATCTAAACCAACATTATAACCCGGGATGCCATTGCTGAACTTGACATTATTGGTATTCGGTAACTTTCTGTAACCATTTATGTTATGTACGACACCACCATTGATACCTAATGTTATGTATTCCTCATTCTGCGCGTCAACAGCGATTACAGCCGACATCAATAATAATATAAGTGTGAGTTTTTTCATATCTATTTATTTGAGCATTCCGCTTAAAAACGGTGCAAAACTATAATAATAAATTAAACCGCCATCAAAAATTTCTACCTTTATCGGCCTTTCGCAGGCACATATTTTGTTAATATCAGACAAACTAAATCAGTACAATATGAAATTACTTGAAGGAAAAGTGGCACTTATAACCGGTGCCGGACGCGGGATTGGAAAAGGCATTGCCCGCAAGTTTGCCGAACAGGGCGCCAATCTTGCCCTCACCTGCACATCGCTGCGCGACGAGGTAATGGCTTTTGAAGCCGAACTGAACCAAATGGGCGTGAAAGCCAAATTCTACGCTTTCGACGCATCGGATTTTGAGGCGGCGCAGAAATATGTGGCTGAGATTGCCGCCGAGTTTGGCCGCATCGACATTCTGGTGAACAACGCCGGCATAACCCGCGACGCAGCCCTCAAACGCCTGACCGAGGAACAATGGGACGACATTATGCGCGTCAACCTGAAATCAGTGTTTTGCATGAGCAAAGCCGTTCAACCCGTGATGTGGAAACAAGCCTCAGGCTCAATCATCAACATGAGCTCAGTGGTGGGCATCCGCGGAAACGCCAACCAGTGCAACTATGCAGCTTCGAAGGCCGGAATCATCGGCTTTACCAAGTCGGCGGCACAGGAACTGGGCGCACGCAACATACGCTGCAACGCCATTGCTCCGGGATTCATCCTCACTGAAATGACCGAGGTCCTGCCCGATAATGTCCGTGACGAATGGATGAAACAAATACCAATGCGGCGCGGCGGAACGCCCGAAGATGTTGCAAACGTGGCCGCATTCTTAGGTTCTGACCTAGCCGGATACGTAACCGGACAGGTTATCAACGTTTGCGGCGGAATGCTGACTTAATCACTTATTAATCAACTTCTAATGAATTGGAAGGATACCGCGAGATTCTTCCAATTCGTTTTTTTGAAAACCGACAGAAATGCTGCTGTTGTTGATTGGAATGCCCGCAGCCGCCGCTATTGCCTGGTGGCTATACTCCTCTCCCACTGTCAAAAGCCAGCTTAAGCAATGGCAGAGAGTGGTGCTTATACTGATGCGTTTTCTGTCGGTTGCAGCAATTGTACTCACACTCGCCAACATCAGCTTCAATTCGGCCATAACCCACCGGCAGCGCCCAATTGTGGTGGTGGCTTGCGACAATTCGGCTTCAATGGCCATGAATGCCGACTCTGCATGGATAAAACACGATTTTCCGCAGCAAATCAACGATTTATGCGATAAGATTAAATCGAAGTTCGACATCTGCCGGATAAATTTTGCCGAAGAAACCGCCGATAATTCTGTTCTCGATTTTGGGGGGCAAGCCAGCAACATGGCATCGGTTTTCGATTATATTGAAGACAAAATGTTCGGCCAAAACGTTGGTGCACTGATAATTGCATCGGACGGAATTATCAACTACGGAAGCGACCCTCTGCAAAAATCCGCAACTTTTGGCAAGCCCGTTTACACTATCGCACTCGGCGACACTCTGCCCCACCCCGACCTTTCGATTGACCGGATAACAACAAACCGGACAGCTCACAAAGATGTTCATTTTCCGATAGTTGCATACATAAAAGGCGAAGATGTGCCGGCAGGCCGCTACACTCTGACGCTAAGCTGCAACGGGCGGAAAACCGACTCGACGCAAATTGAAGTCAGAGAGCGCGAAATCTATCTGAAAAAGACTTTCTACGTGCGCGAGGACAGTAGCGGTCTGCATCATTACACCTTCAGCATCGATATTCCTGAAAATGACATCAACCCGCGTAATAATACAGCCGGCACGGTTGTCGATGTCCGCGACGACATTCAGGAGATTCTGCTGCTACAAAACAGTTGGCATCCCGACGTGGCCGCCATAAGCCAAACTTTGCAAAAAGACCAGCGTTACAAATTGACAATCAGTAATATAAAAGATTTTAAAGGCGACATTGGCAAATATTCGCTAATAGTTCTGCACCAGCTTCCGTCGGTGACAGGCAAGATTGGCGGCATTGTCGAAAATGCGAAAAAAGCCAGCACACCGATGCTAATTATCATCGGCCAGCAAACAAAAATAACAGACTTACAACAACTTGAGTTAAGTATCAACATTAAACAGACTCGCAACGACTTTGAGGAGGTTCAGGGCGCACAAAATTCTGATTTTCAAGTTTTCAGCCTCAGCTTCGACAGCCAGTTGACTTCTGACTTCCCGCCGCTCACTGCCCCTTATGGGGAATATGGCGAGATTACAGCAAGTCAAGTCCTTTTCTATCAACAAATTGGCTCAGTGCGCACCAAACGCCCGATGTTCTTTTTCTCGCAAACCGGCAGTCAGAAAATAGGTGTGATAGCCGGTGAAGGCATTTGGCGGTGGCGACTTCACGATTATGCCACAAATGGCTCACAAAGCGTTAGTAACGAGATTATTAGCAAAACAGTGCAGTATCTATGCAACAGCGAGAAACGTGAGCGTTTTGTGCTGAACATCGGCAACACCTTCCCGATGCACCGCAGCATAACTGCCGACGCCGTAGTTTACAACAAGATGTACGAGCCGGTGAACAACGCCGAAATCGAAATGCTGATAACCGACAGAAACCGCAACGCCTACAAATCGGCCTTCCAAGCCGCCGAAACAGGCTACACTCTGAATCTGGGACACAAAGAACCAGGACTTTACAGCTACACCGCCACGGCCACTCTTGGCGACGAGCAACTGACCAAGCGCGGACAGTTCGTTGTCACCGACGAGTCGCCCGAGAGCAACAATCTGCTTGCCAACCACAACCTTATGTATCTGCTTGCAAGTGAACATACTGGCAAGATGTATACTGCCAATGATTTTTCAGAAATCGGCACCGACATCCTTAACAACCGGCAGATTGAGACGGTGACAAGCACATCGGAAGTCATCTCGCATCCTATCGATTTCCTGCTTTTAGCTCTTTTAGCCATACTGCTGCTGGCCGCGGAGTGGTTCCTGCGAAAATTTTGGGGACTTGTCTGATTGCCGCAACTAATCTGCAATAATTGGCTACATTTGCGAAAACTTAACATTTACAGCTATGTTTGCCGAAATTTTGAAATACACACTGCCGGCGCTCATCGTCTTTCTGACGACCTACCTCACTCTGAGCAAGTTGCTTAACAACGAGCGCCGTCGTCTGCAAGCCGAAAACGCACTCAACAACCAGAAATACATCACTCCTATCCGCTTGCAAGCTTACGAGCGGATGGTGCTGCTGTTGGAACGCATTTCGCCGCAATCGCTTGTGATGCGCGCACAACGTCAAAATGCCACCAACCAGGAGATGCAATCACTTATGCTGAAGTCGATACGGTCTGAATTTGAGCACAATATGGCACACCAGCTCTATATCAGCGACAAGGCGTGGGAAATGGTGCGCATGGCAAAAGAGGATTGCATCAAGTTTATCAATCAAACGGCTCTGCAAACCAAACCCGACGGCAACTCATTGCAACTCTGCAAGTTGATTCTCGAAAAGCTTCTCGACCGTGACCTCGACCCCACAACAAAGGCTATCAATTATTTGAAAGAGGAAGTTAGGACACTGTTTTAAGCTGAACGAGTAAATTCATAAAAAAGAGCCGCGAGACAATTCTCACGGCTCTTTTGTTTTAGTTGTTGCCTATTTATTTCTTCAGCACCGGGAACAAATACTTGTAAATACTACTTAATTCAGCCTGCAAGTCGGGTGAATCGGCGGTTATCGCAATCACGGCATCCTGGTCGGGCATAACAATAATGTATTGCCCGCGGGCACCGTCGGCACGATAGGCGTTGTCGGGGCAGCGCCACATTTGGTAACCGTAGCCAAGCAGCCACGCGCAGTTGTCGGTGTTCAGACCTTTTGCCTCAACTTCGTCTGGACGTGTGCCAGCCGGAACAGACGGCACCTGGCAAGCCGATGCTTCGGCCACCCATTCGCGACTCAACAGTTGCTTGCCTTCCCATTGGCCTTGCTGCAAAAAGAGCTGACCAAACTTGAGCATATCTTCCGTCTTGATGAAAAGTCCCCAACCGCCACAGTTGATGCCTTGCGGGCTCTCGTCCCAACGCGGTTTGTCGATATTAAGCGGCTCGAAAAGGCGCGGTGTGAGAAAATCAACAACTTTCTGCCCAGACACTTTCTGAACGATGGCCGACAGCATATAAGTGCCAATTGAATTGTAGCAGTACCAAGTACCCGGTTGTTTGGTGACTGGGTGCGCAAGGAAAGCCGATACCCAATCGGTGCTGTCGCCGTTGTGGCGTACGTTTGGTTCTGTCTCGTGGCCGCAGTTCATCGTAAGCAGGTCGCGGATAGTCATCGCCTTAAGATTGTCAGAAACTTCGGCAGGCAATTGGTCAGGGAAGAAATCGATTACCTTGTCGGTAACCTTCAACTTGCCGTCATCGACGAGCATCCCGACAGCCGTTGCGCAAAACGATTTGCTGACAGAGTGCATCACGTGAGCCGTATCAGCATAGCCGCCATTCACCCATTTTTCGTACACAACCTTGCCGTGTTGGGCAATCATCACACTTTGCAGCGTAACACCTTCCACTGTATCGGTGTAGGCGATTAGCGCGTCGGCGGCAGTGGTGATTTCGGCTTGAGCCTCACCGCGCGGCATTTGTCCGTTGCCCGTAGCTGGGGCTTTGGAATTTGAACACGATTGCGTCATCAGCAGCATTCCTACCGACGCAACAAAAAGCGAAATTATTCTCATAGAAATAAAGTTTTAGGTGGCTTCAGCAGACAATTGATCACTGCTAAATGCCAATTATAAATATGTCAATGGTATTGCAAATCCGATACAAAACCGACTTTAAAATTAGCAAACGGTTTTAAATATGCAATTGTAATGCAGATAGTTAGCGAGAATTTTTCGCCACCGCGCGAGCGATTTCCTCAACCAAAGCGTAGTTGCGCTCGATTGATGTACCGACAACAACAATGTCGGCACCAGCTTGCAGGGCTGTCTCAACATCCGCTGCCGAACGCAGGCCTCCGCCAACAATCAGCGGCAGACTGACAGCACGGCGCACGGCCGCAATCATTTCTGCACTGACGGGTTTTGCCGCACCGCTACCACCCTCAAGATAAAGGGCTTTCAGTCCCAACATCTGTCCGGCCAAAGCAGTGGCAACCGCAATGTCGGTTTTGTTGTAAGGTATTGGCATTGTGTTGCTTATATAGCGCACCGATGTGTAATTTTCTTCGCCAATCAACATATAGCCCGTAGGCAGAATCTCAATGCCCGATTGGGCAAGAGCCGGCGCCGCCAACACGTGCTGACCGATAAGAAAATCGGGGTTGCGGCCCGAAATGAGCGATAGCAGCAGAATGCCGTCGGCCTTGTTTGTTACCTGCATTGCACTGCCGGGAAACAGAATAACTGGCTTTTGCGTGTTGCGTTTCAATGTGGCCACAGTGGCGTCGATATTGCTGAACAGCAGACTTCCACCAACCAAAACAATATCGGGTCCGGCGGGCGAGTTGATTTTTTCGGTCAAGCACAGCAAATCGGCTTCGTTCTGCTTGTCGGGGTCGACGAGCAAGGCGAACATCTTGCGACCATTGGTAATATTTTTTTGAATATCAGTGAGTAACATATTCCAATTTTCTAACCGATAATATACGACAAAATATTGTCGTCGATGAGATGCGAGTGGCACTTTTTCCTGACAGCCGCATTTTTCCGTATAACAACATCGTAATCAGCCGTTTGGGCAAAGCCGGGATTCTGTTCAATTTCAACTTCAGTGTGCTCCAATCCGCTACCAATCAGTTTGTATGCCGACTCCTTTACCGTCCAAACAAGAGTGTGCTCAATGTCAGTTTTGCACCAATCCAATTCGTTTCCGGTCAAGAATTTATGCCGAACTTTTGTTGTCCGCGGACTAATCTGCTCAATATCGATACCAAGATTGCTTTTTGCCAACATCACCGCAACCATATTCTTTGAGTGCGAAATGGATATAAAATCGTCACCATCAACCAAATACGGCTTTCCATCGGCATCGTGGCCGATAGTGGCGTTGCGGTTGAGCAACACTTTCAACAAAACGCGCGAAGCAAGCCATTCGGTGCGGCGACGGTCATTGCCAATTTGCTCATACACAGCCTTATCCGAATCGCACAAATCAATCATTTGCAACAACTGTTCGGCGGTTTCCTGTTTGCTCCAAACGCCCAAAACAGCACCGTCTATAGTCTGTGTAAATAGCAGTGGCATAGTTATTTCCAACTAAATGTCTCAATCAGGTGCTTGACATCGGCATTGATAAAATCGAGCATCGGCGCAAGCGAGTCCTTGTTTGGCACCACGTTGAAATAGAGCGCGCCGCGCACAAAATGACGCACGCTGTCGGTCACGTAGAACTGCACATTCGATGCCGCGTCACCGCTGATTTCGTAGAGCAGACCATAAACGTGCTTGTCGGGGTCTTCGTAGGGGGTCTCGCTTATGGCATCGGCCTTTATCGTGTGCTTATACACAAAATTGTGTGCATCAGTAATATAACTATCGAGGTTATGGTTGATAGTCTTGTAACTCAAGTGGATTTTCGCGTTAAGCGACTTAAAGTTGACATCGCCCCAATAGCGCTCTTCAGCGTTGGCCGA
>JAFZWI010000135.1 GCA_017617355.1 Salinivirgaceae bacterium
TGAAAAAAATCAACGGCATCAAGAGTTGGATTGCCTGCTACAACGACGCCAAATCGGCAGTTGACGACCTTGTGGTGCTGATGGATTTTTTCGCACTCGGCGAGAGCACGGAGGAGGAAGTGGATGCGCAATACACAACGGCGCTTGAGAAAGTTGAGTCGGCCGAATCGCGCAATATGCTACGCCGCGAGGAGGACAAGATGAGCGCCATTGTGAAACTGAACGCGGGCGCAGGCGGCACCGAAAGTCAGGACTGGACCGAAATGTTGATGCGAATGTATATCCGCTGGGGCGAGAAAAACGGCTACAAAGTGCGCGAACAGAACTTTCTGCCGGGCGATGAGGCTGGCGTGAAAACCGTTACGCTTGAGTTCGAGGGAGACTACGCTTACGGCTACCTGAAGAGCGAGAACGGCGTGCACCGTTTGGTCCGCATATCGCCATTCAACGCGCAAGGCAAGCGGCAGACTTCGTTCTCATCGGTTTTTGTCACCCCTTCAATCGACGACGATATTGAGATAAACATCAACCCCGCCAACTTGTCGTGGGACACGTTCCGTTCGAGCGGCGCCGGCGGTCAGAACGTGAACAAGGTGGAGTCGGGTGTGCGTCTGCACTATAAGTTCAAAAACCCCGTCACTGGCGAGGACGACGAGATTTCAATTGAGAACACCGAAACCCGCGACCAACCAAAAAACCGCGAGAATGCGCTGCGCTTGCTCAAATCGCAACTCTACAATCTGGAGTTGGAGAAGCGCCGCATCGAGACCAACAAGGTTGAGGCCGGCAAGAAGAAAATTGAGTGGGGCTCGCAAATCCGCTCATACGTGCTGCACCCTTACAAACTGGTGAAAGACGTGCGCACTGGCTACGAGACATCGAACGTTCAGGCTGTTCTGGATGGCGAGCTGAACGACTTCATCAAGGCTTATTTGATGGAGTTTGGGGATGAATAAAGTTTTGAAATAAAGTAATAGTTAAAGATGGATAATGATATGAAAACCAAACTGTTATTATCGGTTTTAGCAATTGCTTTAGCAGGAACACTTAGAGCGCAAACCGAATTTGCACCCATTGGAACAACTTGGTATTATGGTAATCAAGAATCAATGATGGGCGATACGGGATTCACAAAAACCACGGCAACTGACTCGGTAGTTGTCGATGGTAAAAAAGTGAAAGTCCTGATTTCGGAGTACCACGCAAGCGACGGTGGCGTGTTCCCAAGGGATACCATTTATGCTTATCAAACTGGCGACAGCGTGCTTTTCTACCGTTATGGCTATTTCCACCTTGTTTACAATTTCGGCCTGAATGTGGGCGACACAATGGAGTTATATAACCCCGACAACAAAAACTGTGGCTATAGTGATGAATCTTCGTTGTCTATGCTTTTTGTTGTGGAGACCATTAAAACATTGAACGTAAACGGGACACAGTTGAAAGAGTTTAATTTAGTCACTGCCGACGTTCCTTCCAACTTTCCCCATTATTACGGCTATTACCATTTTATAGAAAAGATAGGCACAACCTCCAGTTTGTTTGGAGAGGATTGTATAGCCGACTATTTTTTTGCGGGGATTTTTGGTGATTTGCGCTGTTACGAGGATTCAGAAATAGGACATTATCAGTATGGCAGAGTGGCCTGCGACAGTTTGTATGTGTATGATTGGGAAGAATATGATCGTTGGCTGGACTCTATGCAACGAGTTGATGTGATTGACAAAGAATATTTGGAAGTGAAATTATTCTACTCGCAATCCGACAAAGCCATTGTTGTAGATACACGCGGCAGTTGCGAGCAAAGTGTCATTAAAATATTCGATGTCGATGGTAGAATTGTCTATTGTGATGTTTGCGAGCCTGATATTCAAACACGTGTAGCAGTGAAAAAGAAAGGAGTTTATGTGGTGTTGATTAGCAATAATTTGGGAACTTATTATGAAAAAGTTATTGCTTATTAGTTTTTGCATGCAAGGTGTAGTGACACCGAATATTTGAAAGAAACTACACCGAAATTGTTTCTTCATTTTTGCCGAAAAAGAGGTTTTCAGACAAACATCTTTTTTGTACCTTTGAGGCCGAAATAAACCAGAGTAATGTTCAACATCAGGAAAACGATATTTAGGTTGTGCGCGGTGGCGGGAGTTTTTGCATTTATGAGCATTGGCGCCAAAACATCATCGGCGCAATGCGGACTTGCCCTCAAAGACGAAGTGCTGAAAGAAATCGGCAAGGCGACCTATCTGAAAGATTTCCGCGTTAAGCTGCCCGAGGTGTCAGCTTCAAAAAAACAGAAGGAAGAATTCTCAATACTACTCAACAAAGGCACACATTACAGGTTCAATGTTAAGGCCGACTCTGCATGCACCGACCAGATTGTGCTGAAACTCTACGATTTCACCAAATTCTACGGCAGCAACTACGACGAGTCGGACGGAATGTCATATCCTTATTTCGATTTCTTCTGCGCCAAAACGCAGGTTTATTACCTCTCGCTGTCGTTTGTCGAGGGCAAAGAAGGTTGCGCCGCCGCTGTGGTGTCGTACGTTGCAAATTACTAATGTCATAATTTAGGATTTTGAAAATCTCCATTCGGAGCTTTTCTGTTTGCGTTTGCCGCTATACTTTGCGTTTAATTTTATTACCTTCGCATAACGTTATCTAAAAACAATACAAAATGAAAAGAATAACATTTGCAGTTGCGGCTTGCTTTGCGGCCACAGCAGTTTTTGCACAGCCGCAAGGCGGAATGCCAGGCGGCGGTTTTGGAGGCTTTGGCGGTAACCAGAGCAGCACCGACACAATGCGTTACTCGCAGAAATTCCTTAACATCAACTACGCCGGCGACAACGAGGTTTATCACAATCTCGACATCTATCTGCCGAAAGAGGAAAAAGCAAGCTATCCGGTTGTTATCCACATCTATGGAAGCGCGTGGTTCAGCAACAACTCGAAGGGCATGGCCGACCTTAACACCATTTGCGCAGCCTTGCTCGACGCCGGTTATGCGGTTGTAACACCAAACCACCGCTCAAGCAACGACGCCAAATATCCCGCACAGATAAACGACATTAAGGCCGTTATCCGCTTTGTGCGCGGCAATGCCGACAAATACAAATTCGACACATCGTTCATTGCTACTTCGGGTTTTTCGTCGGGCGGACATCTGGCCTCGCTTGCCGCTACCACACGCAACGAGAAGGTTGCCAATGTCGACGGCTACGAGGTTGACCTTGAAGGTAGCGTGGGCAGCTTCACCAGCTTCAGCAGCAGCGTCGATGCCGCTTGCGACTGGTCAGGCCCTGTCGATTTGATGCACATGGACTGCGGCGAATCAATGAAAATGCCGACATCGCCCGAGGAGGTTGTCCTTGGCGTTCCGATGAAAGGCAACGAGAACCGCTACAAAGCCTTGAGTGCGCCAACATTCATCGACCCGACGGACCCGCCAATCATTGTCTGCCACGGCAAAAAAGACAATGTGGTGCCGTTCTGCCAGGGCGAATCGTTCTATAACGCGCTGAAAGCTAAAGGCATTGTAACCGATTTCATCCCTGTTGAAGAGGGCGGACACGGATTCAACATGTACTCGAAAGAGAATCTTGCAAAAGTGGTCAACTTCCTGAACGAAGCTCGTAAAAACAAAAAATAACAATCAACATTTAGAATTATGAAGAATTTGAGAATCACAGCATTAAGCGCAGCTGCAGCAATGATTTGCGCAGCTTGCAACTCACAGGTTGCCGAAACCTACAATCAGTCGCGCACACTTGAAGACGGCGGTACAGGTCCTTACAAAGCCATTATGGTGGCCGAGCCGTCGCTTGCCGAGCACACCATTTTCCGCCCGGCCGACCTTTCGGTTTTCAACGCCCAAAACGCTCTGCCTATCTTGGTTTGGGGCAACGGCGCATGCGCCAATTCGCCTTGGGAGCATGTGAATTTCTTGAACGAGTTAGCCTCGCAGGGTTTCTTTGTAGTGGCTATTGGCAACTTCCCGGCTGACACAACGCCTTATCACGGAGATATGTCGAAGTCGGAGCAACAGATTGAAGGTTTGGATTGGGCCTTGGCTCAAAACGCCGACAAGAACAGCCCCTATTATCAGAAACTTGATGCCAACAAAGTGGCCGCCGCCGGAATGTCATGCGGTGGTTTGCAGACACTCAACAATGCCGCCGACAGCCGTCTGAAAACCATTATGATTTGCAACAGTGGTGCGTTCGTCAATCCGGGTACAGCTATTCCGGGAATGCCGATGCCGACTAAAGACGACTTGCAGAAAATAACCGTTCCGGTGCTCTATTTGCTAGGCGACACCACCGACATAGCCTATGGAAACGGTATGGACGACTTTGCACGTATCAACAATGTGCCTATCGCCGCTTGCAACTTCCCTGTTGGTCATGGCGGAACCTATCGCCAACCTCACGGAGGCGAGTTCTCGATTGTTGCCGGAGCTTGGCTCAAATGGCAGCTTAACGATGACGCTGAGGCCGCTAAGATGTTCGAGGGTGAGAACTGCGGTGTATCGCTCCGCAAAGACTGGAGAATCGATAAGAAGAATATTGATTAGAGGTTATTGGCTTCTTACCATAAAAAACGGACTGCTGTGGCGGTCCGTTTTTTTTGTGCGTTATTGTGCGGGCATAAAAAAGCCGGACCTAACAGCCCGGCTTTCTAACAATTATAAATCTTTAAAGCAATTAATAAACGTATGTGGCGCGGATACGCATCATAAGCGATTTGGCGTTTTTCGAAAGTTTAACGGTCAAAAAATCTTTGTCGCTTATTGATACATCCGGACAAGCGGCGTTAATCACCTCGTCAACAGTTTTGTACGATTTGCCTTTGTAGGTGTAGTAAGCTTCTTCAGTCTCTTCATCGTAGCAGATGTTGACTTCTGAAAGGTCGCATGATTCAGTGTTATCTTGTCCCTCGCAGCCGGCTTCTGTTTCTTCTTTATCACATGCAGTAGTAAGTGTCAGCGCCGACGCTACCATAATCGGAAGGATAAATCTTTTGAGTTTCATAGCATAAATGGTTTAAGTTACTTAATAATATTTAACTCATAATCAAGCACTTCGAGAAATCGGTCTAATTTACGACGTCCTTTGTAGAGGTGCTTATCAATTACAAATATAGGTGTTACTTTTGATTTAAGCGCAAAAAAGTCGCTGTTATTTTGTTTGATGCCAGAATAATTGTCGGCAGTCAGGCATTCTGCCAGCCCCTCGTTGTTGTTGATTATGTCGTCAATCAGCTGTCGGAATTCGTCGGTATAGACAGCCGACGGTTCGGAGAGCAGCAGTTTCAGAATGTCGTCGGCGTTGCCGTCGCGGTTCATGCAGGCGGCAAGCTGCAAGGCCGACATCATGTCAGGGTTCTCGGCAGGCTCTATCGGTTTTACAACCAGACGCAAACGACCGCTGTCGGTGTAATGTTGCTGGATGTAGGGCAGGTCGAGAGCCAGAAAGTTGCGGCAATGGCGGCAGTTGTAGGTTGCAAACATATAGACGGTTAGCGGCGCTGTGTCACTTCCGTAAACAAAATCGTCGGCATTGCAAGTTATTGCAACATCGGTTTTACTGAAGCCGAAATCGCGCTGTGGCTTGCTCTCAACCCACCAGAAAATGACGGCAACAACGGCCAGCAAGCCGATGCAGCTTATAATCAGAACAAGGCGTCTGCTCATCCGTTATTGGAATTTCACGCCCGAATCGTATTTGACCAGTCGGGGGCTGAAGCCAAGCTCAAGCTGTTTCTGCTGCACTTTGATTCGCGTGCGCATCTTCTTCTTGCGCGTCTCGGTATCAAACCAGTATTTCGAATCGCCGTTGATGTCGTAAGCCACCAAGTTGATTGACTTCATGTTCTCCTCGTCGGCAAGATTTTCTTTCATCTGACTCTGCTTCTTCATCACGCCCTTCGAGTTGCCGAGCATTATCTCGCCCGGGAAAATCTTGATGTGATACTCGAAGTTGTCGTTTGCCATTCCCTGCATCACAATCAGCGACAGGTTCATAGCCGACGATTTGATGTCGGTTTGAGGCAGATAGAGGTAGCCGTGGCGCACAAACAGGCTTGTCTCGAGTGTCTGGAACTTGATGTCGTCGAGCTCACGCATATTCACGAATTTGTCGAGAGTTTTCAGCACTTCCATATCCTTTATTTCGCCGTCTTCAAGTTTCATGCGGCCAAGCACTTTAATCGGGACAAACGGAATGCTGTCGCCCATGTTCAGCACCTCAACATATCCGTCGAGGTCGGCGGTCATGGTGCCGCTCAGGTTGTTCTCCGTAACCATTGTTTGGTCGAAGCTGTTGAAGTCGGCAAGCAACTTGTTGATGTCCATTTTGTCGAAATTGGTGCGGAAATACACCTGTATCAGCTCGTCTGACTTGAATTTGGCTCGCACCGATGCGTCCATTGCGCCGTTGAAGGCGTCCATTTTCAAGTGTTCAATGATGCCAACTGTGTCGTTGAGGCAGAATTTTGCCTGTATGTTGTTGATAGAAGCTTTTTCGTACTGCAGGTGTCCGAGTTTGAACATTCCCTTCACGTCAACCGGATAGCCCAAGGCGAGGAAGCTATATGGTTCGTCGGCTTTGAGACTGTCAACGGCCACATTGGTGCTGTCGGTCACAATGGCCACGCTGTCTTGCGGCACGGCGTCGGGTATGTCGGCCACCGGCTCAGGCTCGGATTCAGGCTCAGGTTGAGCAGTGGTGTCGGTTGGGAAGGTGCGCTCAACCCAGGCGTAGTCGAACTCGTCGAGCGACACTTTGGTGACAACCCGCAGTGTGTTCTCGTTCTGCTCAAGCGCGAAAATCTTTATCACATTCTCCACAACCGTCGAGTCGAGATGCAGTTTAAGCCCCTGCCAGTCGACATCTATTTTGTTGACGCAGACGCTGTCATTGGCCACTTTTATGTTGCCGCCCAAACCGCTGAACGACAATGTCGGGTCGTACATATCGGCGCTTATGTTGTTGAGGCTCACGCCAATATCGGTGTTATTGATAATCAGGTCGAACATCTGTTGCTCGATGCTGTCGAGGTTGACTGTGCCGTGTGAGTTCACGTTGACAGCAACGCCGCCGGTTATTGAGTGAGCAAGGCTGTCGGGGAAGAACTGCTTGAAGTTGTCGATGCTGACATTGACGCCCAGCGCGGCCTCGTAGGTCGGGTTGTTGAGGTTGCTCACCTTGGCGTCAAGGTCGACGCGGCTATCGTCAATCACGACGTAGAGTTTGTTGAGGTCGATTATGGTCTTGTTCAAATCGAAGATGCTGCCGCCAATGTTGATGCCAGCGCCAAAGTCATCCACTTTCAGATTGAAATCGGGCAGGCACACATTTGTGTTGCTGATGTTGACGGCGTAGTTGTCGTAACCGACATTCAGATTGAGCGAATCGACAGTTATCACGCTATCCATTGTGACGCCCAACTGATTGAGTTTGACCCCGATTTTGGTGTTTTGCAGAGCTTTCTCGATAAAGGCGTCGTTGACATCGCCGGTGTAGATGCCGGTGGTGTTGAGGCTGAGGTCGGCCGAGCCCACAAGCCGGCTGATGCCGAGCGAGTCGGGGATGAAGGGCACCACCTCGCTCATTGCCACATGGAACTGCCCGTCGACATTGTAACGTGGGCGGTTGATGTTGCTGGCTGTTACTTTAATGGTGCCGTTGCTCTTGTTGGTCTCAAAATGGAAGTTCTTTAAATTCAGTCCAATAGTCTCGTCAATATCTTTCTTGCCGGTTGTCACGGCCAAATCGATGCCTATGTTTTTCACCTTAGGCATGTCTGCCATTTCGACAGCGCCGTTTTTGAAGCCTAGAACGGCGTCGACATGCGGATAGCGGACAGAGTCGGTGACATTGCCTTTGATGTCGGCGGCAAAATTCAGTTGGCCCTCAACTTTTTTAATGCCAAGCTCGTCGAGCATGCCGTCAGGAGCGTATTTGAGCACGCTGGCAAGGTCTATTTTGTCGCACTGGGCGTGCATGTCGGCATAAATGTCGTTGCCGATTTTTGCCGAACCGGTAATGGCAATCAGAATGTCGTCAAGCGAGAGCGACACGTCGTTTATCTCAATGTCCTCGCCAACATAATCGACATCGATTTTAAGCTCGGCCATTTGCAGGTTCTTGGCATTTGTTGATTCATAATCGACATTCGTAACTTGCACACTTCCTTTTACTTGCGCCTGAATCAAAGTGTCGGACAAGGCGCCTTTGGCCGTTATCTTTGGGATGTAGGCCTGGGCGTGTGCTCCCAGTTTGCGGTCATCGTAGATGAAGGTTATGTCACTGATTGTCAGTTTTTCAAGGTCGATAACAAGTCCCATGGCGGTGGTGTCGGCAACCTTTGGTGTGGTGTCGGACGGCGACATTAGGAAATCGTAACTGGTAGTGCCGTCTTCTTCAACAAGATATTTGATTGTGGCGCCTTTGAACTCCACTTCGGTAATTTCGATTTTGCCGTTTTTCAACGGTTCGGTCCTCAGCGACACATACACTTTCTCGACAAAGACAAGCGAGTCGGCTTTAGTGTTGGTTTTGAAGACGGAGCCAAGGTAAACGTCGTTCAGTTCAAGGGTGGTGTAGGGGAATGAGCGGATGAACGACAGCGAGGTCTGGCCAATGTCGACCGGCGCATTGATTATGTTTTGCACACTCGGCAGCGCCATTTTGACAACCTTATCGTGGGCGAACTCGGCAACCAGCAACAGCCCAATCACTATCAACAAAATGATAGCGAACAGCCAGCCGAACGACTTGAAAATGAATCGTGTTAACGACCATTTCTTTTTTAGCTTGCGTTTCAGGTTGTTTTTCTTTTTGCCGCTGTCATCGTTTGAGTTGCCGGCGTTCTTCGTGTTATCCACATTCTCAACGTTTTCAACATTCTCGGGCGTTCTTGCGCCGTCGGTTTCGTTAGTTGCCATATCACCTATTTTAATGAGAAATGCCAAAGTAAGCAAATAGTTGATACGAGGGTATTCGATCATGTGATTTTTTATTTTTTTTCAGAGGCACGAGAGAATTTGGACTGACATTCGGCAGCAAAAATGGAATAAGATGCAGTGATTTAGTTTTTTTATTTGTTAATTGTTGAAAAAAATCGTTACTTTCGGCAATTTTCAAAAAGATGAGACTATGAAGAAATTACTAGGCTTAACAGCAA
>JAFZWI010000136.1 GCA_017617355.1 Salinivirgaceae bacterium
CGCAAGCCATTGGTCAAAAACATTTGTTTGAAATTCAACATTTTACACACTATTTTCTTCATTATTCTTTAGTTTAAGTATTACAAATGTAGAAAGTTTTTTGTTGGCAAATAGCGTTGTAGGCAATTAAATATTGAGAAGTTTATAGTTAAGACACAGCATGTGCACTAACGTTAAAACTCTTTCATGAAAAACCGCATGGACTACTTCAGCGGATAGGTTGCTATCTTCTTGATTGTATAATCCTTTGCATAGTTAAGAATATAAACCGAAGTATTCTGATAGCCGCCTTGGTCGCTGTATGGCACAAAGTTGAATTCAGTTTGCAACAGCGGAGCCTTATGGTACATTATATAGTGGCGGAAATCCTTTCCGAACTTGTTCAGTGCCGAGCAGAAGAACATTGTTATGTCGTAGGCCTGGAAAGCCATAAGGTCTGGCTCGGTGTTCACCAGATTGCGGTAGTTGCGCACAAAATCGATAATCGGCTGTGCGTCGTAATCGATATATGAATTCGACAGATAATGCGTGTTGGTGTTATGGAAATTGTCGATATCGATGCTCTCAAAGCGTTTCCAGCGCGGCTGCCCGAAAATTTTGATATTGTACTCATACGAATAGCCGTTGAGTTTGCCCATAACATCGGTAACAAAGGCTCGGTCAGTCGACGGAATAATGACAATGTTCTCACGCCCCTTGATGAATGCGCTGTTCAGTATGTCGCCGCTGGTGTTGAAGTAGTAATACTCGTTGTAGCGCACCTGGTCGAGGTTGTCGTTATGGATTGACGAGTAGAGCTGCCGTTTGAACTCCGAAATATAGTCCTGCTCCTGCACATTGCCGTTGTGAATGACAATGTAGTTTTTGGTGTCAATCTGGTTCAGGAATTCGGCCATGTATTTCATCTGAATCTCAAGCGTCGGGCACACTTGGAAGGCGTAAGGATTATGGTCGATAAAGGTGCTTTTGACCGACAGCGGTGACACAATGTTTATCCTGTGCTCCCACGCGTAGTCGCCCACAGCCTGCAGCTCGCTGCTGAACGCCGGTCCGATGAACATGTCGTAGTCCGACAAGTCGTGCTGGCGCATGTAGTTGCTTATGTAGAGGCTGTCACCCTTGGTGTCAATAACTTGCACGTTGAAAGAAACGCCTTGTTTACGCAATTCGTTGAGTGCCAGCATTGAACCAATGTAAAATTCGATATAGCTTTTCGATTTTTCATACACCTTGCCGGTCTTAGCGCTCCAGCCGGTGGTGTCGTTCATGCTGTAGTAGAGCGGCAGAAAATAGGCTATCTTATAAGTTTTTGTCTTGTCGAATTGTGCGTCCTGCGCCTCGTGCATCTTCTTGTTATCGGCCTCATAATCGGCAATGCGCTTCTGCTCCACCTCACTTATGACGGGTTTCTGCTCCACCTCGGGTTGTTGCGCCTGCTGCTCATCGGCTTTTATCGAACCTTTGGGCACGCGAATCAGCTCTCCCTCCTGCACACTGCGGTTCTTTAGGTCTGGATTGAGTTTGAACAGCGCCTTCTCGCTAATGTCAAATTTATGCGTAATACCATAGACGGTTTCCTGCTTCTGCACCTTATACAAGTCGAAGCTGCCTTCGGCTATCTCCTCGGCCACCGCGTCGGTTACGTGTATCTTGAGCGTCTCGCCTATCTGGATTGACCGCCCGACAATGTCAGGATTAAGCCTTTCGATTTCGGCCGGTGTAGTATGATACTTACGGGCGATGCCGAAAAGGGTCTCTTTCTTGTCCACCTTATGCAATACAAAAGCCGTATCAGTATCGGCTGTCTCCTGTGAGGCTGTCGGCGTCTTCTTGTTGTCGGCTTTAATCCTCAGGCGGTCACCAATCTTAATGCCGAGCTCCGAGCCAGGATTCAGACGGTACAATTCATCAATGCTTATTCCGTAGCGTTTGGCTATGTTATATGGCGTGTCGCCTTTGGTTATCAGGTGGTAGTTGTAGCTGTCGGCCTGTTTAGGCTCCTGCTTAATTCGCACCTTGATATATTGGTCTGGATAAATCTGATAGGTAAGCTGCGGATTGTCGGCTATTATTGTGTCGACAGGAATCTCGTATGCACGGCTTATGGCGCTCAGCGTCTCGCCTTTACGGACAATGTGCATGTAGTATTCTTTACCGTTCAGGCTGATTTTGTTGTTCGGATGCTTTACGCTTTCATCTTGAGCATCAACACTTTGCACAAGCATCGATGACAGCATAACCAGCAATGGTATTGTTTTCAGAACATTCATTATTATCTGTTTTGAATTGCAAAAGTAACAAAGTAACTAAATGTTTGGGCAAAAAAAATCCCGCACACAAAATGTACGGGATTTCAAGTTGATTTATTACTCGGTTCAAATCTTAAGTTTCTTCTCAATCTCGTCAATATAGCCCTTAAACTGACGGTCGGTGTCGATAAGGTTGTTGACTGTCTTGCAGGCGTGAAGCACAGTCGCGTGGTCTTTTCCGCCTATCTGCGCACCGATTGTTGCGAGCGAAAGCTTGGTCATGCCCTTTGCAAAATACATGGCAATCTGGCGCGCCTGCACAATCTCGCGTTTGCGTGTCTTTGAGGTTATTGCCTCCGGATTCAGGTTGAAGAACTCGCAAACAACTTTCTGTATGTAGCCTACACTCAGTTCGCGAGTGGTGTTCTTCACCAGTTTGTCGATAATCTGACGTGCCAGTTCAATGGTTATGGTCTCGCGGTTGAGTGTCGAGTGAGCGAGAAGCGAAATCAGCGCTCCCTCCAACTCCCTGATATTGTTAGTGATATGTGCAGCCACATAGTCAATGATGTCGTCGCTGATATCTATACCCTCATTGTAGGCGTATTGCTTCAGAATGGCTTTGCGCGACTCATAATCAGGATTTGTAAGCTCTGCCGACAATCCCCATTTGAATCTTGACAGCAAACGTTCTTCAATGCCCTGCAAATCAGCTGGTGCCTTGTCGGAAGTGATAATCAGCTGTTTACCCATTTGATGCAAATGGTTGAATATCTCGAAGAAACAGTTTTGTGTCTTCTCTTTTCCCGCAAACTCATGAATATCATCGATGATGAGCAAGTCAATCATCTGATAGAAATGCATGAAATCGTTACGGTTGTTGTTCATTGTGGCATCGACAAACTGCGTCTCGAACTCATGTCCTGTAACATAAAGCACCACCTTGTCCTGGAAACGCTCCTTTGTCTCGATGCCGATAGCCTGAGCCAAGTGCGTCTTGCCAAGGCCCGAGCCGCCGTAGATAAACAGCGGGTTGAACGATGTGCGTCCGGGATTTGTGGCAATGGCGTAGCCAGCAGAACGCGCCAGTCGGTTGAACTCGCCCTCGACAAGCCGGTTGAAAGTATTGCGATTATTCAGTTTGGGGTCAATCTGTAGCTTCTGGATTCCGGGGATGATAAACGGATTCTTGATATTCGTATGGTCATCATTCGGCATCACTGGATTGTTATAGATGTCTTTCTTATTATTAGAGGGCATCTTGGCAATACGCGGCTGCGAGTGCGGCATCGGGTTCTCCATAACAACAATGTACTCCAACCCTGCTCCCGGGCCTAATTCAGCCTGCAAAGCCTTGCTCATCAAGTCGATGTAGACCTCCTCCAGATACTCATAATAAAAATGACTCGGAACTTGAATTGTCAGCACCTTACCGTTCAACTTTACTGGTTCTATCGATTCGAACCACGTTCTGTACTCTGATGCCTTAATATTGTCTTTGAAAAAACGCAGACAATTGTCCCAAACTTGTTTATAGTCTTTATCCATTGATTTAAAATGATTTATATTTTCAGCTTTCGCTTGACAAACATTGTTAAAAAAAAAGAGAAAAAAAAATGCAAATCGCTATTGCAAAATTCGCGAAGACGATATTGTTCTAATTGTCAATCAAAAAAAAAATAAAAATTTTTGAATTTTTTTTAAAAATTCTCTTATCGTATTGATAATCAAATAACTACAAGTAATCTTTATAACTTGTTGAAAACTAAATCACTACTATTTTCAGGTTAGTTTAAGTGAAAAAATCGACAATTTTTTCGTCAAAAAAACGGCAAAAAAGAGCCAATTATTGTTAAACAGAAACCGCTGACCGCGGGATGATTTTCACGAGTGTTGAAAAATGAATTTCGCAACGATTTTTTGACCTCGCTCCCCTCCGATTTTCGACCAAACACTACTGCTTTTTCTCCAAATCTTTGGCTTCGCCCAGCGAAATTTTCTTGTCACCATTGAAAGGCACAATAAAGGCGTCGGGATAGGTTTTCTTTATCGACTCGCGGAACTTCTTGGCTTCGGCAAGCGTAGCAAAACGACCTATCATATATTTGTATTTATTGCCGTCTTTGAACTCATAGATGTCGCTCTGTCCCTTGAACTTCTCGGCTGGCTGAGCAACGGGCGCCGATGTTGTGGCCACCTGCAGCCGATAGCACAAATCGTTGGCCGGTTCTTGTGCGCCGGAGGTTGCTTTCTCCACCTCGCGCTCCTCTTCGCTTAAGTCGTTAAAATACTCTTTAATAGCACGATAGATAGCTGAAGCAAGGTAATCCTGCCCTTCTTTCGACATCAAATACTGCTCCTCTTTTGGGTTCGATATAAATCCTGTTTCGATGAGCACACTAGGCATTTTTGTGTGCCACAAAACCAGAAAACCGGCCTGTTTAACACCTCGGTCGGCACGTTTGGCGCGCTCGCGGAACTCGGTCTGAATCATCGAGGCGAGTGTCAGACTCTTGTCAAGGTAGATGTTCTGCATGAGCGAGAAGATGATGTACGACTCTGCCGATGACGGGTCGAAACCTTCGTATTTGGTGTTGTAGTCCTGCTCCAGAACGATTACCGAGTTCTCTTTCTGGGCCACATCCAAGTTGCTTTGCGATTTGTGCAGACCCATAGCAAATGTTTCGGTTCCGTATGGCGAGGTGTTTTTGTTGGAGTTGGCGTGTATCGACACAAACAGGTCGGCATTGTTCTTGTTGGCAATGGCGGCGCGTTGGTCAAGAGGTACAAAGAAGTCGGCGTCGCGAGTGTAGATGACATTGGTGTTGGGCATGTTCTTTTTGATGTACTCACCCACCTTAAGCGTGATAGCCAGCACCACGTCTTTTTCCTTGCCTTTGCTGCCTATGGCGCCAGTGTCGTGACCGCCATGTCCAGCGTCCAATACCACAGTGTGTTTGCCGGACTGCTGGGCGCTTGCGCTAAAACCGGCCAAACTGAAAAGATATATTAGTGCTGCTGCAAATACAATTTTTTGGTTCATGCTTCACTGACACTTTAATTTTGATTAGTTTTGGCAACAATTTTCTAATGAAAATTGCGTAACAAAAATAGCATATTTTTCTATTTCGGTTTGAAAACAAAAGGGCTTCTTGCAACAATATTAATATGTTTAATTGTCAATTTAAGTGCTGCGGCACAAAATATTGGCAATGACACAATTAGCAATGTTGCAAATTCTGATACATCATTAATCGACAAAAACACTCCGACAGCAACTGCGCCTGCCGACACCGCCGCTGTTGCCGATAGCGCGGCGGAAGCCAAACCCAAATCGAAAAAGCAAATTCTGACCTCCGACGTTAAAACTAGCGCTACTGACTCAACAATTTTCTCAATCGACGGCAAGAAAGTTTTTCTGTTTGGCAACGCAAAAATCGAGTTTGAGGACATCGAACTGACAGCCGCCTATATTGAGGCCGATATGGAACAAGGCATAATATATGCCGAAGGCGTAACCGACTCGCTCGGCAACATAGAGGGGCAGCCGGTTTTCAAACAAGGCAGTGATGAGATGAAAGCCATAAATCTGACCTACAATGTAAACACCAAACGCGGCTATATAGAGAGGCTCTACACCGAACAAGAGGACGGCTATCTGCATAGCGAACTGACTAAAAAAGAGGCCGATAACACTATCAACATGCTTCACGGCAAATACACCACCTGCGAACTTGAGGACCCTCACTTCTACCTCGAGCTTACCAAAGGCAAATACATCCCCGACAAAGCTATTATCGCCGGGCCGTCGTATATGGTGCTGGCTGACATTCCGCTGCCGCTTGTCATTCCGTTCGGCTACTTTCCAATAACCAAAACACGGACTTCTGGATTCATAATGCCGCGCGTAGGCGAGGAAAACAATCGTGGTTTCTACTTGTCGGACGGCGGCTATTACTTTGCCGGTAACGACCATATGGACCTGACGCTGAGAGGCAGCATGTACTCGAAAGGCTCGTGGTCGGCCAACGTAACTTCAAGATACAGATTGAGATACAAGTTCTCGGGCAATGTCAACGTGACATACGCCAAGACTATTGCCGGCGAAAAAGGACTGAGCGACTATGTGAACCAAAATCAGTACAGCATCCGTTGGACGCACTCGCAAGACGCCAAGGCAAGGCCGAACAGCACATTCAGCGCAAGCGTCAACTTCTCATCCAGCCAATACAACAAATACAACACAACAGCCTCGCAGGATTACTTGACAAACACCACATCGTCAAGTATTTCGTACCAACTGAGCAAGATACTCAACTCGCCGTTCAGCGTATCAGCAAACCTGCAGCACACACAAAACACTCGCGACTCAAGCATCAGCCTGACGCTGCCTAATTTTACACTGACAATGAGCCGTATACAGCCTTTCAAGCGCAAAAACGGTGTTGGCCGCGCACGCTGGTACGAGGACATTGGCTTCAGCTACAGCGGCACGTTCCGCAACACTGTCAAAACACACATCGACAGCCTGTTCTGCAGCGAGACGCTCGACAAATTTGTGTATGGTGCAAAGCACACTTCCACTATTTCGAAATCGTTCAAAGTGCTGAAATACTTCAATTTTTCGCCAAGCGTGACATACGGCGAGCGTTGGTATTTCACACGCTCGTATATTGAGCCGCTGAACGACACCACTCCTATTTCGAAGACAAACTACAGTGAGCGTGAAGAAACGGGCTTTTACCGCGTTTACGATTACAGTTTCGGTGCCGGAGTCAACACCACACTATATGGAATGTTCCTGTTCAAAAAAGGCCCGGTAAAGGCTCTGCGTCACGTTGTAACACCGTCGGTGAGCTACAGCTGGCGGCCAGACTTCGGGCAGGAAAAATACGGATTCTTTGAGGTTGACCCGCGCGACACAACCGGCAATTCGCTCTACTCGCCTTACCGCTACGGCATTTACGGAGTACCAGGTAAAGGCAAGAGCGGAACGGTATCGTTCTCGCTTGGCAACAAGCTGGAAATGAAGGTTAAAGACAAAAATGACACTGTTAACCATGAACGTAAGGTAGCGTTGCTGGAGTCATTCAACCTGAACACATCGTACAATACGATTGCCGAAGAGTTTAAGTGGAGCGACCTTTATATGTCGGCAAAAACAACACTGTTTAAAACGCTGGGAATCAACGTTAGCGCACGAGGAAATTTCTACGCTCTCGATTCAACGGGCAAATGCATCGAGGTGTTTGAACACGAGGTTTCCGGCAGACCGTTCCGTCTGACAAACGTCTCGATGTCAACTGGTTACAGCATTGATTCGGATAAGTTGTTCGGAAAGAAAGACAAAAACAAAAATGCCGCTGATGAAGATGATGATGTCGACGCTGGCGAATACGACTATTTTGATATGTCGTGGAGCGTCAATTTCAGCTACAGCCTCACCTACTCAAAGCCAGGCAAAGAAGGCAAATTGTCTCAATCGCTGAGCTTCAGCGGCGATTTCAGCCTTACGCCACAATGGAAGATTGGCTACAGCTCCGGCTTCGATTTCGATTCAAAATCATTTACATACACGCGTTTCAGCCTGTCGCGTGACCTGCATTGCTGGGCCGCCACACTGAGCTTGATACCATTCGGAGCGCGCCAAAGCTACAGTTTCAGCATAGCTGTCAAGTCAGCGGTGCTGCAGGATTTGAAATACAACAAGAACCGCAGCTGGTACGACAACTAATATGAAAGTTCTTTATTTATCGGCTTGGTATCCACATCGTTACGATGCAATGTCGGGACTATTTGTGCGCAAACACGCAGAGTCCGTATCGCGCTTTTGCGACGTTTGTGCGCTCTATCTTTTAGCCGATGAACACGTGAACCGATACGATATTGTTGAGCAGACAACTAACGGTGTACGTGAGGTTTACGTCTATTATCCGTTCGCGAAAACGCCCGTTTTGCGACAACTAACAAAGGCTGTAGGCTATGTCAAGGCATTTTGGCGCGGATTTGCTGTTGTGCGCCGCACTTTCGGTTTACCCGATGTGGTTCAGGCAAACGTGCTGACACGTAGCGGTATTTTAGCGCGCAAGCTCAAGCAGAAATTTGGCATACCATATATCGTGGTTGAACATTGGTCGAGATATCTGCCGCAAAACTTTAATTATAAAGGATTTGTGAGAAAACTTATGACACGGAAATGTGTTGCTGACGCTGGCTGTGTTCTTGCTGTCAGTAGCAAACTACGCGAGGCTATGCAAGGCTTCGGACTTGTTAACCACAATTTTCAACTGATTGATAATGTTGTAGATGACTTTTTCTTTGCGGCACAGAAAAACATCAACGCAAAAGGCAAATTCCGTTTTCTTCATGTCTCGTGCTTCGATGAAAAGCCTAAAAATGTCAAAGGAATATTGCGCGCCGCTAAAAATCTTTCGCAGCAACGTTCTGATTTTGAATTGATTCTTGTTGGTGTCGGGCAGGATTGGCAAGCGGCTGTCGATTATGCCAAAGAGTTGGAACTAGGTGACTTTGTCCGCTTCACCGGAGAGTTGACACCAGCTGAAGTTTGTCGCTATTTTACTGAAAGTGATGCATTTGTGATGTTCTCGAACTACGAAAACGCTCCGGTTGTTATTTCAGAGTCGTTGGCAACTGGCACGCCTATAATCTCAACCAATGTCGGCGGAATTCCCGATATGGTGAGCGAGCAATGCGGCATTCTGATAAATCCTGGCGATGAAGCGGCTTTGTGCGAAAAAATGTCGTGGATGATTGATAATAAGGAAGTTTACAGTGCCGCTGAAATTCGAAAATCGGCGCAGCGGTACACTTACGATGCGGTCGGAAAACGGCTGTATGACATTTATTACAATCTTAGCCAAGCGAAATAGTAACTTTTGAGAATTAATATGTTTGGGTATTGGGGAAAATATGGACCTGGTTCTTACGCGAAAAACGACATTGTTTCGTCGGCCTTGTCGTTTGAAAATGAGAAAGTTCAAGTCGCTTTCACACCAATGCCAAAATTCAGCGACGATAAAGTTTTTGTGGACACCGAGAAGTATTTTTTCTTGACCGATGGTGTTATATTCAATATTGCTGAAATGTGCAAATCGCACAGTGTGAGCAGTTTAAAAGAGCTGATTCCACTGATGTACGAGCAAAAAGGCGAACAATTCTTCAATGAGTTTCGTGGTTCGTTTTCGGGCGTTTTTTATGATAAAACGAATGATAATTTACTGATTTACAACGACCACATCGGCGACCGGATGATTTTTTATGTGCAAGTTGATGACACATTTTATTTCTCTACCGACTTAAAACAGCTTTCTGAATCGTTGCCAGACTCTTTCGAGCGAAAAATCAACGATGTATTTGTATTGAGCATGCTTTCCTACGGCTATTCACCAAATTGTCAAACACTTATAAAAGGTATCAATCGGGTTTCGGCAGGCTGTTATTTAAGAATTACGAGGAATAAAATTGAGCAAATCTGTTATCACCGCTTCACTAATTTCCCGAATACACGCACCGAAAAAGAGAATGTGGAGCGGCTTGATGCCTTGTTCCGTCAAGCTGTAGGGCGCATTTTGGACAAAAATAAGCAATATGGCTACCGAAACGTGATGCCGTTGAGTGCCGGGCTCGATTCGCGGATGACCGTTTGGGTGGCCCGACAACTTACCGATGAGCCGATAGAAGATGTAACATACTCACAAAGTGGATATTACGACGAGATTACACCCAAAGAGATTGCAAAAACATTAGGCAACAAAATGCATTTCAAACCACTCGATGGTGGTAATTATCTGAAAAATGTTGACCGTGCAGTTCAGCTCACATCCGGTTTGGTTAATTATAGCGGTGCGGCTCAAGTGATTGACAGTTTCGATGATTTAAGCGATAAAGACACAATTGGTGTCATTGCAACCGGAATGCTTGGTGACATAATTGTCGGCACAGGATACACGCAAAACGATGTCAACCAGCCGTTTAAGTTTGGCGACGGTGCTTTGTCAAAAAAACTTCTGCCCCTTTTGCAGCAAACGGCTGGCAATCAGTTGCTTGAGAATTTCTCGAACCGTGAGATATATTATTTGTATGTACGAGGATTCAATTGCGCAAACCTTGGCTCTCCGCTTGTTTTTCAAGAATTTACAGAATCGTTTTCGCCTTTTTACGATACTGATTTGCTCGAATTCGCATATGCCATTCCGCTTTCGCAACGATTTGGAAATAAGATATATGACTGCTGGATTCTGACCAAATATCCCGAAGCCGCCCGTTGGAAACATAACGGCGAACGCACAATCGGGAAAAAGATGAGAATGGTTCCGGTTTTTGGCAAAAGTATTCCACTGAAAGACCTGCCGGCCCGAATGGCAATGTTCGTCTTGAAAAAAACGCACATCCACAATTACGATAAACTTGAAAGCGGACGCTCGATGAATCCAATTGATTCGTGGCTTGCTGGAAATCAATCACTCCACGAATATATCTACAACTACTTCAAGGCAAACATCGACAAGTGCGACAAAATTGGTATGCGAGAAACGATTAGCGGTTTTTACGATTCCGGCACTTCTTTTGAGAAATTGCAGGTGATATCGTTACTGGCGGGCATCAGGTATTTGAATTTATAACGACCTCTCGTACTGTCTAATAAGGCTGATATACCAGACAATCTGATAGCCAACTACACAGAAACCTACGGCGCAATAAAGCAAAACGGCAAGTAAAAAATTGTTCATCAAGATGCCTATCAAAAGTGCGCAAGTCCTCAATATCAAATAAATAACCTCGATAATGGCGGATGTCCGCTGTTTTTGAAATATGTCGGGGATAAATGCAATGGTTGAGCCGATGAAAACCACAGCCAGCCACGGCAACATCAGCTGGATGCACTCTGCCGTGACATTCCAGCCTGCGCCTAAAAACCACTCGGTCAGCTTTGGCAGGATGAAATACAATATGACAAAACAAGGGACCACCGCCAGCGTGGCATTTCGTAAAAATTTGATAAAGAAGGATTTGATGCTTTCTTTTCGTTGGACTTGTTCCGCAGCCCGTTGAAAGAAAACCTGATAAAGCGATGCTGACACAATATTCAGCGGACGGAAAGCAAGTGAGAGCGCCATTCCGAAAAAACCAATATAACCAGCGCCGAAAAATGGCGCGAGAAGCAAAATGGGCAGGTTGCCGCTCAAATTATTGATGAGTGTCCGCGGCAGCGAGTATTTCGGGAAATTAACATACTCGCGGGCCATTCGGCGGCATTCATCCTTGTCGAAAGTGAGCAGCGGGCGGATTGCCGTGCGGAAAGTGGCCGCAATATTTGTTGCGAGAGCAATCAGCGGCGCAACCACCGAGCCGATAATCAGTCCGTTGCTTGCGAAACGCGCCAAACCCCATTTTAAGCCCGCGCCAGTGACGCTTTGCGTTATCTGATAGGCACTTACCGACGTGAAACGCTCATTGCGGGTGTGCCAATAGTTCAACAGTGTCCAAAGCGAAATGACAAGAATGTAAATTGGTAGCATCCAATAACTTGCGCTTAATTGCGGCACGTTCAGCAAATTGGCGATTGGGCCAGCAAACGGAATCGACAAAAAAAATAACAGCGTAACTATCAGCGTGATAATGAACCCAATATGGAAACAAGCCACACCGCTTTTCTCGCTTTTCGGCAGCATAATCGAGTTCTGATATTCGGCAGTGGCAAACAGCGTGGCAATGCCGCCTATTGTCAGGAAAATGTTCAAGGCGCCGAAGTCGTCGGGCGAGTAAAGACGCGTAAGAATGGGGTAAACGGCAAAGCCCACTACTTGCGCTATAACATTGGCAACTAGTAGTCTCGATGTATTCTTGATAATGTTTGAGTTCATCTTTGCCATTTTATAACTCTCCGACGGTACTCCCCCGCTCCACTAACTTTTGATTCCTAGAATATAGCCAGTTCCGTGAACATTGGTAATCTCAATATTGGGGTCATTTTTCAAATATTTGCGCAACTTGGTGATGTAAACATCCATGCTGCGAGCGGTGAAATAGCCAGTCTCGCCCCAAATCTTCTCAAGTGTCAGGTTGCGGTCGACAACATGGTTGACGTTCGCCATAAGGAAACTCAGCAACTCGGCCTCTTTGGGCGAAAGCTTGATTAGCGTTCCGTCCTCGAAAGTAAGCGTGCGGCTCAGTTGATTGAACTCGTAACGTCCCACTTTCATAATGTCCTCAACAACAGCCTTAACATCAGATTGCTGACGCTTCAAAATGGCTTTAATCTTGTAGATAAGCACTTCTGAATCAAACGGTTTGGTGATATAATCGTCGGCACCGATTTTGTAACCGTTAATCATATCCTCCTTCATATTCTTGGCTGTCAGGTAGATAATAGGCGTATCCTGGCTCAGCCTCTTTATTTCGGCTCCAATTGTGAATCCGTCGACGTGTGGCAGCATGACATCAAGTATGCACAAATTGTATATATTTGATTTGAAGGTCGATATAGCGTTTTGTCCGTCATCAACCCAATCAACATCAAGGTCATTCATCTCTAGAAACGACTTCAGAACCGAGCCGAAATTGACGTCGTCCTCCACCAAGAAAATGCGTTTATTAGCCATAGTAACTATTTATGATTCAGATATTTCATTTAAAACAGGCAGCCAAATTTCAAAGGTGCTTCCCTGCCCTTTCTGACTCGACACCTTTATCTCGCCCTTGCACGACAGTACAATGGCCTTCACATAGCTCAAACCAAGCCCGAAACCTTTGACAGTATGAACGTTACCCGTCGGGTGGCGGTAGAATTTGTCGAACACTTTTTCCTGTGTCTCTTTGTCCATGCCTATCCCCTTGTCGCTCACCGATATAAGCAAATCGGTGCCAATGTTGCGCATTGTTACTGTAATATCGGGCGGCGCATCAAGCGAGTATTTGTTAGCGTTATCTAACAGATTGTAAATCACATTGATAAAATGCGATTGGTCGACTTTTACATAATCGTTTGTAGAGTTGTCGGTGAATTTTATTGTGCCGTTTTTATGCTCAACCTGCAGACTGATGTTGCCCACGGCAGTCTCCACAATCGGCTTAATATGAGTTGGTTGCAGATTCAGATTAAAGTCTTTTTTGTCAAGCATCGACATCTGCAGAACGCTCTCAACCTGACGGTTCATGCGTCGGTTCTCCTCTTTTATTATGCCGACAAACCGCTTGACTTTCTCGGGCTCGGCAATAATGGACGGCGAGGCTATGGAATCAGCAGCAAGCTGAATGGTTGCCAACGGCGTCTTGAACTCGTGCGTCATATTGTTCACAAAATCGGTCTTGACCTCCGAAATTCGCTTCTGGTCGACCATGGTGCGAATAGTCACCCAGAAGGTTATCAGTATTATTATGGTGAACAAAACAGAAGCCGAAATAGGCAGCATAACCGAGCCGTAAAGCGCATTGCGGCGGTCAGGGAAATAGACCGACAGCATCTCGTCGTGCTGGGCGATGTCGTTGGGGAAAAGGCTTGTGCAGAAGGTGTGCTTCTGGCGCTTGTATCCCTTCGAGGCCAACGGCTGCAACGGTTTGCCCTTGCTGTCGGTTACAGCAAACTCAAAAGGCAGCTCGATGCCGGCATTGCGCAACTCAAATGTCAGTGTCGGCTTGATGACCGAAAAATCGATACGCTCCTCAATGGGCCGGTCTTTGATGTTGAACTCGAACAGCATCTGCTCCAAAATATCATTTATACGGCTTCGGTCGTTGTCGCCGTCGGGCTTTGTTACCGATGAATAGGCCTGAAACGATACGCTGCCGTTATCAAACAGAGTATCAATGCTGTAAGTTGTTATCTCGGTGTCACCTTTCTTTTCGGTTTTAACATTGGCAAGGTCGATGACATGTTCCGTGCGTCGCGGACGGCTGAAATCGCTCAGCGACATTATCAGCGACTCCTCCTGCCTGTCGCGTGCCTTGCCCCTCCACCCCGACATGAAATTCGAAATCCAAAAAGCGTTCTGGTTGCGCTCAATGCGGTAGGCGGCGTTCTGCAGCGCGTGGTTGACGTGCTGGGCAAACTGCTCATCACGGACCGATATGGCCTTGCGGACCCATATTATCTGCACGGCGATAATGCCGAACAGCGATATTATCATCAGCGCCAGAATGCCGGAGAATCGTTGTTTTTTCACTTGTCGTTTTTTTGATGTGTCAAAAATAGTCAAAGTTGCGGGCAAAACACCGCTTTTAACTTATTGTTAACGGTTTTTAACCTTGCCTTAACCATAAGTAATTATGTCTCAACCTACATTTGCAGCGTTAGTAAAACAGATAGTGCTTTTCTCATAATGGTTTTTTAGTTGCTACCGACGGATTCTGAGAATCCCGAAGTTTATAAGACGGTCGTTGTAGGCGACCGTCTTTTTTTGTCACCCATACTGAAACGCGGAAACAAAAAAAAGTGAACCGCAACGGCTCACTTTTCTCTGAATAATCATTCAATTATATTGCGCTTACTTTTTCCCAACAATCATGTTATACTGCACACTGATGTATCCGTCGTTTGGAAACACCTTCTTGCCAAGTGTTATCACAGCCTCGGCGTCTTTCTTGCGTTTTTCGTTCACAAGCTGCATCGAGTATTTAAGGAATCCGTCGATAATCAGGCTCTTGACAATGGGGTCAACCTTTACGGTGTTGTTTATCACCTGCTCGGCCAGCTGTGTGCGCGCCTCGGCCATATCGTGCTCACCCTGGACGCTGTTGTTGGCCATACACTTCAACATTCCCGAGTAGTAAAGGAACAGATAATCGGGCTTGTGGGCAAGTTTCTCGTAGTTACGTGCCGAGTTCGAAGCCTTGGTGTAGTTCTCGCTCGAGCAATAGGTTTTTATCTCCTTCTGTAAATGTTTCTTAATGACATCGATAAAATCGGTGTTCTGGCGGTAAAGCTCACCGTCGGTGTCTTTGCGGACAAATTTTGTGGTGTATTTCACAGCCTGACGCATACCGTCTTTGTAGTCGGCGGCTACCTCTGGGTCAGTCGATTCATAGAGTTTTATGTAGCACATTGCGGCATACAGATAAGGCTCCGACTCGCGGCCGGCTGCCGGGTCGTTGCAGAGGTCTTCGGCCTTGAACAGACAAATCTCATACTTGCCAGATGTGTAGAGCTTGGCCAGTTTCAGATTGTGTCCGCCTTTAACTTGCGCCATTGCCGTGGTGCAGAAAAGCAAGCCCAAAGCGACTGATAATAATTTCAATTTCATATTCTCTGTTTTTTCAATATGTATCGGAAATATCAAATACAAAAAAAATTAAATACGATTAAATAAACAATTATTTCGACGGCAATGTTATCAACAATTTATATAAAAATCTGATTATCAGGGTTTTGTTATTTATTTTTTGGTAGAGATGCGATTAATCGCGTCCTTACGAAATGCGGACACACGCGGTACGTCCCTGCACCGTTATTTCAATTTCTCCAATATCTCCTCCATCTGCGCTTTCAGCTCATCCACCTCTTTAGCTTTGGCCTCCAGCTCTTCTATCTTCTTGTTCTGCGCATCAATTATATCTTGCTGCTCTTTGATTGCTTCAATAAGGATTGGTGTAAGTGTTGAATATTCAACTGATTTGAAGCCGTCGCCATCGGTATTGACAAGTTCTGGGTATTCTTTTTCCAACTCTTGTGCTATAACACCGATGTGTTTATTACTATCGTAATTGTAATTGAGGCTGTCTGCAGGCACGCCTTTGGCTGCGGCCATCTCCTCGCGGTTTTTCCAATAGAAGCTGACACCACGCAGTTTCAGCACTTTATCCAAAGCACCGCTGAGTTGCTGCACATCTTTCTTCAAACGGCCGTCACTTGTGATGTTCCAACCATTTGTGCCTCCGGCATAGCCATTGGCATATACAGCCCAGCTGTTGCTTTTTGCCGCAGCCTCACCATATACCCCATAGCGTTTGGTACCATAGCTAGCCAAACCATATATTCCGTATGACGTTCCTGCTGAATAAGTTTCACCACGAACACCATAGCATGACCCTGTATTGGAAGCCCCACTCATACCAACGGATATTCCATAATAAGTAGAAGTTGAATTGTCGGGCGCTATCTTATTTACCAGGATACCTTGAACCCGAGAGTTTTGGTCTCCACGTATGTTAAGATAATCTGAATATGAGTATATTGAATATATGTTGGTCCAACGGTTATCACTTTCACCTAAATCATAATTATCAGAGGGTGATGGCCTTAAAGAACTCCCTATGTAACCGTCTGCAATTAGATGTTCGCCAACAAATTCTGTTGCATAAACGGTTTGCCACC
This sequence comes from Salinivirgaceae bacterium, assembly GCA_017617355.1. GTDB lineage: Bacteria > Bacteroidota > Bacteroidia > Bacteroidales > SZUA-534 > RUG13583. The sequence goes on from JAFZWI010000136.1 coordinate 16,579, forward strand.
TGTTTTGGTAATTGCCTAATGATATAAGAGGTTTTTTTGGTATTATACTTCCGCTAATTTCAGTATCCCCGTTTTTGTAAATTATCAATGCATCTTTTTTCGTGTTCGAACTACCATTGCCAATCACAAATAATCTGTCATTTTCATTCCATCCAGTTGTGCTAATTGGTGTATAGTCAGTATTATATTGACCTAGTACAACTTCACCATAAGATTTGGCGGTTGTATAATATCCCATTGCTGAAGAATTATCCCCACTGGCGGTTGTATGGTCTCCCATTGCAATGGAATTTTTTCCGCTGGCTGTTGTACGGTCTCCCATTGCAATGGAATTTTTTCCGCTAGATGTTGTACGGTCTCCCATTGCAATGGAATTTTTTCCGCTGGATATTGTATGGTCTCCCATTGCTGTGGAGTTTTCTCCGCTGGCTCTTGCTCCCATTCCCATTGCTGTGGAATAGGGTCCAGTAGCGTATGTCCAACACCCCATTGCTGTAGAACCGGCTTCTGAGGCCGTTGTGTAAGCGCCCATTGCTGTAGACGCCCATTCAGAAGCATTTGTTTTATATCCCAATGCCAAGGAATACCATCCGGAAGCAGTAGCACTAACTCCAATAGCGATAGAACCTTTCTGTGAAGCCAATGTTCCAGATCCTATTGCATATGCATAATTACCAGTAGCTTTTGCCGGTAAAATTATACCATTATTTTCATACTCATCTATTGAATCACGTCCATAACTACCAAATGCGAAACTGCTAATTCCCGTAGCTATAGCACCTGCTCCAATAGCGTAACTGCCCTCGCCTGTAGCTTGCGCTGAATCACCTAATGCGTATGACCGTAAGGCTTCTGCATTGGCTTTGCGGCCAATAGCTGTGCTGTAATCGCCTTTTGCTCGTGATTTATAGCCTAATGCTTGTGAATACTCGCCAATGGCCTTATTTTGGAATCCTGCGTTAAACGAGTTTGTACCTACGCTGTCAGCGTGTCCAACTGTCAAATTACCAGCCATAAAGGCATTCTTTTTCGGATACCAGTAAATGCGGTTTACGCTGTCGAGGGTTTCGGCGGAGGTTGTAAGGTCGATATTGAAAAGGTTTTTGCTTCCGTCTTTGCTTGCACTCTTTCCGGCCACGGCAAATCCGCTCTTGGCTGCCTTGCCGTTGTCATCCTCGTCAATGTAAATACGGGTGCTGTCAGAATCAATAAGCATATAGTCGGATGCGCCAGTGTTTTCACCGTCTTTGCCTACTTTTTTAACGCTTGTAACAGCAAATTTGGCCTTGGCAGCCTTGCCTTGGGCTTCGTCATCAATGAACACCTTGGTTCCGTCTTTGTTAATCAGGAAGAAATCGTCAGCCTCGTCAGCCTTTGCGCTGCGCACGCTTGTTACTGCAAACTTAGCCTTGGCGGCTTTGCTGTCCTCACCGTCAACATACACCTTGGTTCCCTCGTCGTTCACAACCAGGTAGTTGTCGGCAAGACTTTCTCCGTCTTTGCTGCTGCTTTTAACACTTGCCACGGCAAATTTGCTTTTAGGCGCTTTGTCGCCGTCGCCATTGTCGCTGTCAACAAAAACCTTTGTTCCCTCGTTGTTTATTAGGAAGAAGTCGTCAACTTTGTCAGCCTTGCCGCTGCGCACACTTGCCACTGCAAACTTGCTCTTGGGCGCCTTGTCGCCGTCGTAGTCATTGCCATCGACAAACACCTTGGTTCCCTCATTATTGATAACCAGATAGTTATCAGCAACACTTTCACCATCTTTGCTGCTTTTAACGCTTGACACAGCAAACTTGCTCTTGGGTGCCTTGTCGCCGTCGTCACTGTCGCTGTCAACAAAAACCTTCGTACCCTCGTTATTCACGGCAAAATATGTGTTACCCTCGCCGCCTTTCGCTTTACGGCCAGCCACGGCAAAACCGCTTTTGGCGGCCTTCGAATCGTTCTCGTCAACATAAACGCGGACTCCGTTCTTATAAACGGCAAACACCACATAACCCTGTTCGTCTTTCACTGAGAACAATGCCTCGTCGTCGCCTGTGTTGGCTGTGGCCTGAATCTGAATATCCTTGGGATTTTCAACCGCGCCCGTCTTTTTGGCATATTCGGCCACAGGCACCGGCTGCAACTTGGTTGTGCCTATTGTAACAAAGTTGTTGTCGTTGTCAGGGGCAAACTCTGCCTGCATACTGATATTGCCACTGCTCCAGTCGATGTTAGCAAACGAGCCTGTAAGAGGTGTGCCCAAGCCAACCACTACCGATACCACGCCGTAATCATTAGTGCTTACGGTCTGTTGCTCCTGATACAACGTGTTGATGTCGTTCTGCAGCGTAATGCGTAACGCAATAGTTTGGTTCGCCACAAGGTCGCCATTGGCATTTCGTATAACTGCCTGATAATTAAAGCCGCTTTGAGCCATAGAAACTGTGGTTGCCAACATTATTGCAAGAACCACAAGTAAATTGGAATTTCTTTTCATATTATGTGAGTTATAAGTTAGTTTCAATAGTTATAAGTTAGTTTCAATTGTCGGGGGGGCTACGCCGTTTCTTTATATAAGGTTTCTGTTTACGTTTTTAGTCATTTATCGTGATAATCTTCCGTTATTGTTATAGCTACATACTTAATTTGGTGCGAAATATACGAAAAGAAATTGAAAATGGAAAATTAGATATGAACTATTTGGTATCCTCAAGCTATATTTGCAAAAAATATTTCGACATGAAACGCATTTTCACTTTTATTTTGCTGACAGCTGGTTTGAGCGCAGCTGCGCAACCTGCCAAATGGAACAATAAGACGTTCTTCACTGCTATGAGTTATAACGTTGAGAATCTGTTCGATACTCTCAACACCGAAGGTAAAAACGATGAAGAATTCACTCCGAACGGCAAGAAAAACTGGACATCGGCGCGATACTACGAGAAACTGCAACATCTTTCGGAAGTTATTGCCGCAGTGAATCCAGCCCCCGGACAATTTCCTGATATTGTAGGCATTATTGAGGCTGAAAACATCTCCGTTTTGCGCGATTTAGCGTCACAAAAAGCTATCAGTGAAGCTGGCTACCAGTGCATTCTCAACGAAGGTCCCGACCCGCGTGGAATTGACTGCGGACTGATGTATAACCCGCAGACATTCAAGTATGTAAGTCACAAATCGTTCACAGTGAAACTTCGCCCAAGCAATGACCGCACCCGCGATATTCTCTACGTTAAAGGTCTTTCGGGTAAGGATACGCTACACGTTTTTGTAAACCACTGGCCATCGCGCATCGGCGGAAAAGAGAAAACCGAGAACAAACGCGCACAATGCGCCGACCGCCTGAAGGAAATCACCGACTCAATCATCAAACGCGACCCGCAGTGTAACATTCTGATTATGGGCGATATGAACGATACGCCTGACGACGAGAGTGTGCTCAACATTCTTGGTGCAAAAGGCACCACACAGTATGCGCGACTAAATAATATAATGTATCAGCTGCAACAGGCTGGCAAAGGCAAATATGGACACGGAACATATTATTACAAAGGTAGTTACGATATGCTCGACAACTTGATTGTCAGCAACCCTCTCCTAACTCGCACCAAAGGTTTCCGCCTCTACGAGAACACCGGCTACATCTTCGCGCCCGATTTTATCAGCTTTAAGGAAAGCAACGGCGACATTGCTCCTTCCCGCTCGTATTCAGGCAAATACTATGGCGGTTACAGCGACCACTATCCAGTATATATGATTTTCTATAAGAAGTAGTTGAGTAAAGTTGAGAGTTTAACGGGTTTAACAAGTTTAAATCCTTCAATCTTTCAGTCAATCTATTAATCAATTAATCTGTTAATCAATAAATGCCGTTCGAGATTAACTCGCCATTCAAGCCTACGGGCGACCAGCCGCAAGCCATCAAGCAACTTGTGGACGGCCTGAACAGCGGTCAGCAGTATCAGACGCTGTTGGGCGTTACGGGTTCGGGCAAGACGTTCACCATTGCCAATATGCTTGAGCAGGCGCAGCGTCCTGCGCTCATTTTGAGCCATAACAAGACGCTTGCGGCGCAGCTCTACAGCGAGTTCAAAGAGTTTTTCCCGAACAACGCGGTCGAGTATTTCGTCTCGTACTACGACTACTATCAGCCCGAAGCCTACATTCCCGTGACGGACACCTACATTGAGAAGGATTTGAGCATCAACGACGAGATTGAGAAACTGCGTCTGCACACCACATCGTCGCTGCTGTCGGGCCGCCGCGACGTGATTGTGGTTTCGTCGGTGTCGTGCCTTTACGGCATTGGCAACCCTGATGATTTCTACAGCAACAGCATCAGCGTGAAGGTGGGCGAAAACGTGGGCCGCAACCAACTACTGCGCCGCCTGGTTGACGCGCTCTACTCGCGCAACGAGGTGGATTTCAGCCGTGGCACGTTCCGCGTCAAAGGTGACACTGTTGATGTTTATCTGGCCTATGGCGATGCCGCTTACCGCCTGATGTTCTGGGGTGACGAGATTGACCAAATCGAAGTTTTCGACCCACTGAACGGCAGTGTTATCGACCGCCCCGAGCAGGTTTCAATCTACCCTGCAAACATCTTCGTGACAACGCAAGACCGCATTCAGAAGGCCATCCGAATGATTCAGGACGACCTTGTGGCGCAGGTGGAGTATTTCAACAGCATCGGCAAGCACCTTGAGGCCAAGCGGCTCGACGAGCGCGTGAACTACGACCTTGAAATGATTCGCGAATTGGGCCATTGTCCTGGAATTGAGAACTATTCGCGCTATTTCGACGGGCGCGCGGCTGGCACACGGCCGTTCTGTCTGCTCGATTTCTTCCCGAAAGATTTTATCACGGTCATCGACGAAAGTCACGTGACTGTGCCGCAGATACACGCAATGTTCGGCGGCGACCGCTCGCGCAAGGAGAACCTTGTGGAATACGGCTTCCGCCTGCCCGCGGCGCTCGACAACCGTCCGCTCAAGTTCGACGAGTTTGAGGCAATGACGGGACAGACCGTCTATGTGAGCGCCACGCCTGCCGACTACGAACTGGCCAAATGCGGCGGAGTGATTGTGGACCAAGTGATTAGGCCCACTGGACTTCTGGACCCGCCAATCGACGTGCGGCCAAGTCTGAACCAAATCGACGACCTTGTGACGGAAATCAACCGCCGTGCCGCCAAAGACGAGCGCGTGCTTGTGACAACGCTCACCAAGCGTATGGCCGAGGAGTTGCAGAAATATCTGACGCGAATGGGCATCCGCTCGAACTACATCCACAGCGACGTTGACACGCTGGAGCGCGTGAAGATTCTGGACGACCTTCGCAACGGCCTTTTCGACGTGCTTGTGGGCGTCAATCTTCTGCGCGAGGGTTTGGACCTGCCCGAAGTGTCGTTAGTGGCCATTCTGGACGCCGACAAAGAGGGATTCCTGCGCAACGAGCGTGCTCTGACACAGACCGCTGGACGCGCCGCCCGCAACGTGAACGGCCTTGTGATAATGTATGCCGACCAAATAACGGACTCAATGCAGCGCACCATCGACGAGACCAACCGCCGCCGCGAGAAGCAGCTGCGCTACAACGCCGAGCACGGCATCACCCCGACGCAAATTGTCAAGGCCAAACGCCGCCCAATGACCGCCGACGAGGCCGATACTCACACGCCGTACTACACCGAGCCCGAGAAGGTTGGATTGGCCGCCGAGCCTGTGGTGGCCTATATGAGCCGCGAGGCTTTGCTGAAAGCCATCGACAAGACCAAGAAGCAAATGGAGCGCGCCGCCGACAAACTCGACTTTATGGAAGCCGCCCGCCTGCGCGACGAAATGTTTGAGTTGCAGAAGGTTATGACGGAGAAATTCGGGAAGTGAGAAAAGAAGTAGAGAGAAACGTTAATCTGCGGATTTGCAATCTAATACCATGCCCAAAAGCCCACTGGGCTTCAGCGGGCTTTCGAATCATCTTTCCAACTAAAAAACTAATTAATTAAGCGATAAACGTTTGTTGACCAATTCTATTGTATTTTCGACTGTTACAAGGCGTTGAGCCTCTTCGTCGTTTATTTCTATATTAAACTGTTCCTCAACAAAGCAGAGGAAGCATTTCCAATCTATATCATCAAAGAACAAATCGTTTGTGAACGATGCTTCCGGGTAAATATACTGCCGGTTGACCCCAACTTTGCGAAGCACTCTGTACACTCCTAATCTAACTTGCTTTTCCATCTTTGTTCGTTTTATCGTTTTACGACTATATGACAGGCTTACCTCTCCTTTACCCTACCTGCCCCACGTTATTTTTTCATCTCAAACTGAAGTTTTTTCAAGCCAACGCATTCAAATATCTATAAATCAACCCATTAAAACCAATCATTTTTTCAGAAAAAACTATAATTATTTGTCTGCAGCGAACTATATAAGACCGCGCACCAACAAAAAAAGCGAAGCCCTCTCCGACTTCGCTTTTTCTATTATTCTATTAATCAACTAATTCAATACTTTACGCATTCAATTCACAACCACCCGTTTCACTGTGCCGCCGGTTTTTACAATGTAAAGGCCTGCGGTGTTGACGCGTATTTCTGCGCGGACGCCCGATTTGGCAACCGTAGAGACGTTGCGCGCAACGTCTCTACACACAAGGTGTCCCATTGCATCATAAACGCTGATTTCATCCGTTGCGTTCTCAACCACAATGGTGTTGCGGTGGGCGTAGATGTTGACGGCATTGGCGGCTGTTTCGGTGACGGGGGTGCCCCTTACATAACTGTACCAGACCTCAATGTCACTATCTGGCATGATAAACGATGTTTCACCCACCATTACAATTTCAACAATTTCGCCACTCATAAAGTTCCATGCTTCAAATTCAACATGATAGCCGGTTTGTGGCTCGATATCTAGTGTTACTGTGTCGCCAATATATTCACGCCATTCGTTGTTCTCAAATCTTATACTGCGACTGATTCGCAAAATGTCTCCCGTTATTGTAACGTCTTCTGCTGGCATGATGAAATGCTGTTTTTCTCGAGAATTATGACTATATTCCACACTTAACTGGCTCACCCAATATCCATAGTCAACTTCTATTTCATACATCACTGTGTCGCCATAATGCGCGGTTTCAGGTACGGTGATTTTACAATTCTTAATATCGACAGTAATCTTATAATCAGCCAGTTTGAACGAGGCATTGATTGTAACATCAGCCGATGGCATCATAAACTTGTTGTTTTTTAACTCCAATTTTTCGCCATCGGCGGTAATGGTGAGTTTGTCAATCTCGTAGCCCAATTTAGGTGATATTTTCACTTCAACCGAGTCTTCGAAATAGGCGTACTGCGGAACAATGACAGTGCCGTTAGTATCGGCTTCAACGGTTATTTCCGATTGCTTGCCAACAAATATCGCCGTGAGCGACAAATCCTTTTCCAAGGCAAACTCATACGGATTGGCAGTTGAACCGTCGCTCCATTTCAAGAATTGGTAATTGGGTTTTGCAGTGGCAGTTACTATTGCATTTGTGCCGCAGTCGGGTGCTTGTGTAATGGCGGCCGTACCACGCTTGCTGTCACTCGACGAAACGCTCAAATTGTAAAGCATTGTCTCAAAATACCTGTCGTTGTTATGGGTTTCGTGCCACCAATAATTGCTGTTAAAATATGTGTTGGTCATTCCGCATGGAATGTAAAATTTGGCGGGTGTGTCAAAAGAGTTGTAGTATGACAATGGTGCCGTATCACATTTCATTAC
>JAFZWI010000137.1 GCA_017617355.1 Salinivirgaceae bacterium
AATGCACCCTCGCAGGCGGCTATTGAGCGCGACACCTCGTACGAGAAATCGACGTGCCCCGGGGTGTCGATTAGGTTGAGCACATATTTTTTGCCTTCGTAAGTGTAGTCCATCTGGATAGCGTGGCTCTTGATGGTGATGCCGCGCTCACGCTCAAGGTCCATATCGTCGAGAACCTGGTCCTGCGCCTGCCGTTCGTTGACGGTGCCCGTGTACTGAAGCAGACGGTCGGCCAGAGTACTCTTGCCGTGGTCAATGTGCGCTATGATGCAGAAATTGCGGATGTTGTCCATTTGCAAATTTTTAGGGTGCAAATATAGAGAAATGATTTTAGACTTCGGACAACTGACAATACCTAATGCCAAGTGCCTGATACCTTTTTGCCTTTTACAAAAAAAATCCCATATTGCGTTGATAAACAAAAACAACCGAGGCTATGAAAAAAGCGTTATTCATTGGTGGCACAGGAACCATCAGCACGGCCATAACCAAGCGGCTGTCGGAGTCAGAAGACTGGCAATTGTATGTATTGAACCGCGGCAACCGCAACAATGTGCTTCCGCCGAACGTCAACTCGATTGTGGTGAGCGACGTGAACAACGAAGCCGAAGTGTCGGCCAAACTGGCGAACCTGTCGTTCGACTGCGTGTGCGATTTCATATGCTTCGAGCCTGCGCAGATTGAGCGCGACTATCGTCTCTTCAAAGGCAAAACGCGGCAGTTTATGGTCATCAGTTCGGCATCGGCCTACCAGAAACCCGCTGCCAACTACATCATAACCGAGAGCACGCCGCTGGCAAACCCCTATTGGGAATACTCGCGCAACAAGATAAAGATTGAAGATTTTCTGATGCGCAAATACCGTGAGGAGAAGTTCCCGACAACCATTGTCCGCCCCAGTCACACCTACGACGAACGCGCCGTTCCGCTGGGCGTTCACGGACGCAAAGGCAGCTGGCAGGTCATAAAACGGATGCTCGACGGCAAGCCTGTTATCCTTCACGGCGACGGCACCTCGCTATGGACATTCACCCACAACAGCGATTTTGCAAAAGCCTTTGTCGGGCTGATGGGCAACGCTCACGCCATTGGCGATGTGTTCCAGATAACATCCGACGAGACCGTCACCTGGAACCAGGCCTACCAGACCATTGCCGACTGCCTCGGCGTTGAGTTCAAACCGTATTATGTGGCGTCCGATTTTCTAGCCGCCGTCAGTGATTACGATTTCACAGGAAGCCTTATCGGCGACAAATCGAACTCTGTAGTGTTCGACAACAGCAAGCTGAAACGCATCGTTCCCGATTTCTGCGCCACCGTCCGCTTCGACCAGGGCGTGCGCCAGACTATCGAGTTTGTGCTTTCACACCCCGAATGTCAGGTTGAAGACCAGGAGTTTGACCAATGGTGTGATAAGGTAATTGCCGCATTGGAGCAGGCAAAAAAGGCTATTGTGAAAAGTTGAGATAGTTGCACTACCGCTCGTTGACGGTGCCTATGTACTGCAGCAGACGTCGGCCAGAGTGCTCTTGCCGTGGTTGATGTGCGCTATGATGCAGAAATTGCGGATGTTGTCCATTTGCAATTTTTTAGAGCGTAAATATTTATGAACGCTAACGCAAACACTATTTTCAAAGCGACAAAAGCATTTGTGTTTTTTATGCCATTATAACGCATTGGTATTTAGATAGATATAAAAATCCTTTGCTTTTTGTTTTAGGTAAACATTCATTTTTTTGAAAAATAGTTGTTTAAAAATCAAACAAACACATTTAAAATTCGTACAAACCCCATTATTTAGAATAACGTAATGTTGGTTAAGAAACTGATTTGTAGGATATTTGTTGTTGCCGTTGTTATGGCGGCGTCAACTATGCATTTGCGGGCGCAGGAGAAACTCGACAGCATGCGTCTTGTTGTGGCTACCATGCCCGACGATACGGCCAAGCTGGCATGCTACGATTATATATGCTATTATATTTATAATGTCGATTCGGCTGGCAAGTACACCAAACTGATGGTCGATTTGGCTCAAAAACTCAATGAGCAGCGTTATCTGGCATTAGCCTATGGTTATCGTGCGCGTTATTTTTTGTGGTCAGCCAAATACAGCGAGGCACTCGATGCCGGTGTGGAGTCTCTCAACATCTGGGACCGTCTCGACGATAAGTTCAACATCGCTCTCTCGAACATGAACCTGGCCATAATTCTTACGTTTCAAGGTCAGTTCGAGTCAGCTTCGCGCTATTACCATATCAGTCTTGACGAATTCCGTGAAACGGGCGACTCCTCCCGTATCTCGCAGGTGCTTCAAAATCTGGCTAACATGAACACATTCGTGCGTTTCTATCAGAATGCCATTGAGTATTATGAGCAGGCGCTGGCTATTGACTCACTTTCTAACAACGCCTACGGACTTATTGCCGACCACACCGGACTGGCACGGGTTTATGTGAACAAATTCAAACGCCGTCGCCGAGATTCGATAGCCGAAGGGTACCTGCAACAGGCGAAAACACATCTCGACACAGCCTACTATCTGGCTCTGCCGTTGCCCAACATAATGGAGATGCAGCAGCTGCACAACTATATGGCACTGGTTTATATGGAGATGGCCGAGAATCTTACCGGAAAAGAGATGAAAGCCGCTCTTGATTCGTGCGAAAGTCATTGCTACGCACTGCTCAAGTTGCGCAACGACTATAATCTGAAGATAAACCGTTCGGGAATAATGACAATGCTGGGCAGAGCGCAACTGAGGCGCGGCAATATGGACAAAGCCTGGCAGTATTTGAATCAGGCTTGGGAGCTTGAGAACACCGAGCATCCGCGCAAAGAAATAAAAAAAGAGTTGTTAATGGCCTTCAGACAGTACTATGAGTTGAAAGGCGACTACCGCAAGGCCAACCACTATATTGAGGAGCTGGTTTATATGCTTATGGAGAACAGCAACGATGAGGTAGCGGCGCGTGTAGCGCAGTCGAAATCTAAAGTTGAGTTTGAGCACAAAATGCGCCAGCGCGCCCTTGAGGAGTACGAGCACGAGTTGCAGTACAAAGCCCAGGCCGAAAGGCAGCGGCTTCTGCTCATTGTGATAATATCAGGATTGGTAATCATAACTGTCGTGATTCTGCTGTCGAGCCTGAGACGCAAGAAACTCAACCTGCAGCTTAAGCACCAAAACGTAATGCTCGACGAGAAGAACTATCAGCTCAGCGCCGCCAAAGAGGAGCTGCAGTCGCAGAACGAGCAGCTCGACCGTGCAAACAAGAGCATCACCGACAGCATTATCTACGCCAAGCATATACAGGAGGCAGTGATACCGACGCCTGAGCTTATGCAGCTGATTTTTGGCGACTGTCTTATACTGCTTCGTCCGTGCAATATTGTCAGCGGCGATTTCTTCTGGGCGGCATGCGTGGGCCGATACAAGGTGCTTGCTGTTGCCGACTGCACCGGACACGGCGTTCCGGGTGCGCTTATGAGCATGCTCGGCGCATCGATGCTGAACGACATAATATCCAATTCCGACATGAACTCAACCGAGTTGCAGGCCAGCGATGTGCTCAACAAGCTGCGCTTAAAACTTATTAGGGCTCTGCGTCAGGACTTGGAACAAACTGAAAGCAGCACGTTCGACGGCATGGATGTGGCTTTTGTGCTTATCGACACTGAGCGGCACAAACTGCAATATTCGGGCGCTTTCCGTCCGCTTGTCATAATCAGAAACGACGAGTTGTCGATTCTGGAGCCAAACCGTATGCCGATAGGCACTTATGTGGGCAAACAGGCATCGTTCACCAACCATATTGTCGATATTGAGCCAGGCGACACCATCTATGCCTACAGCGACGGCTTCACCGACCAGTTCTGCAACACCGATAGCTTTGAAAAATTTGGCCGCCGCCGGTTATACTCTATGCTGCTCGACAATTACAAGAAGCCGTTCGACGAGCAGCACACTATCTTTAACGACACATTTGAGAAGTGGCGTCGCAACAATCCGGAAGGCGTTGTAACCGAGCAGACCGACGATGTGCTGCTTGTCGGAATCAGAGTTTAATCTTGTGCGGCAATAATAAATGTGTGAAATCAGTCTTTTCACGCACTATGATTAATAGTGCCCGTATTTTTGCGCCAAAATCAGCGCAAAAACCGAAAAATTTCACACATCGCCGACATAAAAATGACATCGGTTTGGAGAGAAAACCGCCGGGCGGCCTGTTGAATAAATAATCCAAAACAGCACTTATCGCTGATTTTCAGCGCAATCGGCATATCAACAAAATGTTGTTAATAATAATTGCGCAAATGATATTAAATTGTATTTTTGCAGACCACATTTGGGGAAATGTGGATAGTATTTATTTATTAATTAAAAAGTTAGGATTAGAGTGGACACACTTAGTTTTAAGACAATCTCGGCAAACAAGACAACCGTTGAGAAGAAATGGGTTGTCATCGACGCCAAAGACCAGGTCTTGGGCCGTCTTGCCTCAGGTGCTGCCTTTCTGCTGAGAGGAAAGCACAAAACCAACTTTACTCCCCACGTTGACTGCGGCGACAATGTCATCATTATCAATGCTGACAAAGTGCAGCTTACAGGCAACAAATGGGCAGGTAAAGTGTACACGCACCACACCGGTTATCCCGGCGGACAACGCTCAATAGTAGCGGAGAAGCTTATGGCCAAAAAGCCAATAGCTATGGTAGAAACGGCAATCAAAGGAATGCTCCCGAAAAACCGTCTGGGAAGCGCTTTGTACCGTAATCTTTATGTTTATGCAGGTGAGAGCCATCCACATGAAGCTCAAAAGCCTGAATTGATTAACTTAAATTCAATCAAGTAAAATGGAAGTAATTAATGCAGTTGGACGCAGAAAGTCCGCTATCGCACGCGTTTACTTGAGCCAAGGAACAGGTAATGTGACAGTGAACGGCAAGGATTTCAAGGAGTATTTCCCTATTGACACCCTGCAATACATTGTTATGCAACCTTTTGGCGTGTTGTCGCTGAACGGCAAATACGACGTTAAGGCAACTATCGACGGAGGTGGAATCAAAGGTCAGGCTGAGGCCGTTCGTCTGGGAATCACCCGCGCACTGATAGAAGTCGACGCCGAGAACCGCAAGCCTTTGAAAGCTGCCGGCTTTGTCACCCGCGACCCACGTGAGGTTGAACGCAAGAAACCTGGTCAGAAGAAGGCTCGTAAGAGATTCCAGTTCAGTAAGCGTTAATGATGCTGCACGAGAATATCGTTTAGTATCTAAATTGTCAAGACTTCAGTTGAACTACTTGACGATTGCTTTTACAACAAGAATGTAAACGAAAAACAATTAAAAATGTCTAAAGTTAGTTTTCAAGAATTATTGGACGCAGGTGCACACTTCGGTCACCTGAAAAGAAAATGGAATCCGGCAATGGCTCCTTACATCTTTATGGAGAAAAACGGAATCCACATCATCGACCTGAACAAGACAGTGGCAAAAATTGACGAGGCCGCTGCCGCTTTGAAGCAAATAGCCAAATCAGGCCGCCGTATCCTCTTTGTAGGAACAAAAAAACAAGCAAAAGAAATACTCGCCGAGCAAGTCAAAAAAATCAACATGCCATACGTATCAGAGCGCTGGTCGGGTGGTATGCTGACAAACTTCCCCACAATCCGCAAGGCAGTTAAGAAAATGGGAACCTTCGACAAAATGGAACAAGACGGAACTCTTGACCACCTGTCGAAACGCGAGAGGCTGCAGGTTGACCGCCAACGCAGCAAACTGAACAAGAACCTGGGCAGCATTGCCGACCTGACACGCCTGCCGGCAGCCTTGTTCGTTATCGATGTCCAAAAAGAAAAAATAGCCGTAGCCGAAGCACACCGCCTTCAGATTCCGGTCTTCGCTATGGTCGACACAAACTCAAATCCTAACTCTGTTGATTATGCCATTCCCTGCAACGACGATGCAGCAAAAGCCATCTCTTTGGTTTTAGGCGCCATCTGCGATGCCATCCAGGAAGGTCTGTCGGAGCGCAAAGCCGAGAAAGACAAAGAACCTGCTGAGGGCGAGGAGGAAAAACCAAAGAAAGGCGGCAGAAAATCGGCCGCTAAGGTTGATGTAGAAGCTGAAAGCGAAGAAGCAAAGAATGAAGAAACCGAGGAATCGGCTGAATAATCAATTAAAAACTGAAAATTATGTCAATATCAGCATCAGACGTAGCAAAACTGCGCAAACTAACCGGTGCCGGCATGATGGACTGCAAGAAGGCTCTTGTTGAGTCGGAAGGCGATTTCGACCGCGCAATCCAGATTATCCGCGAAAAAGGCCAGGCCGTTGCAAACAAACGCGCCGACCGTGAGGCTTCGGAAGGCGATGTAATTGCAAAAGTATCGGCCGACGGCAAATACGGCGCACTCATCGCTCTCAACTGCGAGACCGACTTTGTGGCTAAAAACGAGGATTTTGTGAAACTTGCTCACGAAATCTGCGACTTGGCTCTGGCAACAAAACCCGCCAATCTTGACGCTCTGAAAAACACTCCGTTCAAAAACGGAAAAACCGTTGAGGGCATCATCACTGAGCAAATCGGTATCATCGGCGAGAAACTTGAGCTGGCATGCTGCGAGTCGCTTGCAGGCGAAGTTGTATGCCCCTACATCCACATGGGCAACAAACTGGCCACTCTGGTCAGCTTCAATCAAGCCGGTGTCGACAAACAGGTTTACAAAGACGTTGCAATGCAAGTTGCAGCCATGAACCCGGTAGCGCTCACTAAAGACGATGTTCCAGCATCGGTTATTGAGAACGAGATGACCGTGGCTCTTGAGAAAACCAAAGAGGAGCAAATCGAGAAGGCTGTTGAGGCTGCGCTTAAGAAAGCAGGCATCAATCCTGCCCATGTCGATTCTGACGAGCATATTGAGTCAAACACAGCCAAAGGCTGGATTACTCCCGAGCAGGCACAGCAGGCCCGCGACATCAAAGCTAAGGTGTCGGTCGAGGCAGCCGCTAACCTGAAGGAGCAGATGATCCAGAACATTGCTCAAGGCCGTTTGAACAAATTCTTCAAAGAGAGCACTCTGCTCAACCAGACATTTATCAAAGACAACAAGATAACTGTAGAGCAGATGATGTCGGCCGCATCGAAAGGCCTGACATGCACTGGTTTCAAACGTTACGCTTTGAAAGACTAATGCTTTAAAGCATGTCGCATAAAAAAAGCCATCCGAAAGGGTGGCTTTTTTAGTTTGTTCCTGTAAACAGGTAGGTATAATCGATCATGTGATTTTTTATTTTTTTTAGAGGCATGAGAGATTTTGGACTGACATTCGGCAGCAAAAATGGAATAAGATGCAGTGATTTAGTTTTTTTATTTGTTAATTGTTGAAAAAAATCGTTACTTTCGGCAATTTTCAAAAAGATGAGACTATGAAGAAATTACTAGGCTTAACAGCAA
>JAFZWI010000138.1 GCA_017617355.1 Salinivirgaceae bacterium
AGCCACTCACAAATATTTTCGACTTCGGATTCTACCTAACATTCTTTCCGCAACTTGTTGCAGGCCCGATAGTTAGAGCGTCCGATTTTGTGCCGCAGATAAGCAAGCCCTTCTTCCTTTACCGCGAAGAGTTCGGACAGGGTTTATTCTTCATACTCAATGGTTTAGTCAAGAAGATAATTGTTGCCGACTATATCTCGGTGAACTTTGTCGACCGCGTTTTCGACTCCCCCACGCTATACTCCGGATTCGAGAACTTGCTGGGCGTATATGGCTATGCCATACAGATTTACTGCGATTTTTCGGGCTACACCGACATTGCCATCGGCATTGCGCTGTGGATGGGCTTCCATTTGAGTGTGAACTTCAACTCGCCCTACAAAGCCGACTGCCCCACCGATTTCTGGCGGCGGTGGCACATATCGCTGTCGTCGTGGCTGCGCGACTACCTTTACATTCCGCTCGGCGGCAACCGCAAAGGCCGCGTTCGCACCTACATCAACCTGTTTCTGGTGATGCTGATTGGCGGACTATGGCACGGCGCCAACCTGAAATTTGTGATTTGGGGCGCCCTTCACGGGTTGTATCTTGTTATCGATAAACTGTTTAAATCGATATTTGGCACAATCGGCCGCTTGAAACCACTGAAAATATTCCTGACATTCAACATTGTGGCTTTCACGTGGATTGTGTTCCGTGCCGACTCACTCGCTACTGCAAACGAGATTCTGAATCAGATATTTACAAACTTCCAAGCCAACCATATCGGGCAATTTGCCGAAGCCTACTGGCAAATAATCATAGTTATGGTTGCAGCATACGTAATCCATTGGTTGCCAAACGGTTTTAAAAATTGGTATCGCGGACAATTCGCCGTAATGCCAATGTGGCTGCAAGTACTTGTTACAGTTGTGGCGGTGTTTGTGCTTGTGCAGTTCAGTGCCTCGGGGTTACAGCCGTTTATCTATTTCCAATTTTAACACAGAGGGCGCGGAGGTAACGGAGGACACGGAGTTTGCACGAAAAAGCAACTTTTCTGCCTTCCTCCGACAATTCTCTAAAATGATTTCTTATTTTGTCAGCATAAAAACAAAAAGAAATGAACTACGTAATTTTTGATGACAAAACTTGGGACGAATTGTTGCCTTTGACGTTCACGCGTCCGGTGGCCGAAATTCGCCTGGGTATCCTGACTATCCGCGAAAAATGGGACCGGTATCTGGTGGGCGAATCAATCTCGTACTGCACCCGTCCGCATTTGCGCGAGAAATATCCAATGACGCTGGCAGCCGACAACATCTTTGTAAACGGCTCGGTTATTCCTACTGCTGAACTGATGTCGGAGATTGATGCTCTGCAGGTTGGGCAGGCTTTAATAACCGACGACATTGTGTGCGCAATCAGGTTGGATAAGGCGCAGGCCGAGCGCTTCGACCCGTTGAAAATCGCATTCAAGAATTATACACAGCAAATTTCAGAATCACAGCGCATTACTCGTCTGACTGATATATTTTCGATGGATGGCGATGCTATTGAAAACGACTTCCGAATTATTACGAAAGGTCGGAAATCGCAGCATTTGAGCGCTACTAATCAGGTTATCGGCAATGGCGAGATTTTCATTGACCACGGCGCTGTTGTTGAGTGTTGCACGCTGAACACTACCAACGGTTCAATCTACATAGGTCGGAACAGCGAGGTTATGGAAGGTTCGGTCATTCGTGGGCCGTTCTCGCTCGGCTCAAATTCCGTTGTCAAAATGGGAGCGAAGATTTACGGTCCGACAACTGTTGGTCCGAACTCGAAGGTTGGAGGCGAGCTTAACAACGTTGTGATTATTGCCAACAGCAACAAAGGGCACGACGGTTTTCTGGGCAATTCGGTGGTGGGAGAGTGGTGCAATTTCGGTGCCGACACCAACTGTTCGAACTTGAAAAACGACTATGCCGAAGTACGTCAGTGGAATTATCCGGCGGGTAGTTTTGTGCCTACAGGTCTGCAGTTCTGCGGTCTTGTGATGGGCGACCACAGCAAAACTTCGATTAACACTATGTTCAATACCGGAACTGTTGTGGGAGTGGCTGCAAATATTTTCGGCAGCGGATTTCCGCGCAATTTTGTTCCGTCGTTCTCGTGGGGTGGTGCGGCCGGATTTACAGAGTGTTCTGCCGAAAAAGCCAGTGAGATAGCCGAACGTGTGATGGCCCGTAGGAATATTGAGATGACAGATATCGACAAAAAAATACTGGCGGAAGTTTTTAAAATGACAGCCAAATATCGGGTTTCGAGCAAGAAATAGACAATCAAAACACTGAAAATGAGTTTCGAAAAGGATTTTAACATAGAAAATATAATGTCGACTGACGGCGACAGCATCGATGAAGGATTTTTGCCGATTGTGCCGGAAGGCGACCACTCGGACACTAAGATTGACATTCCGGCAGAACTTCCGATTCTGCCACTCCGCAATATGGTTGTTTTCCCCGGAGTGATGATTCCAATAAGCGTAGGGCGCGAAAAATCTATGGAACTTGTCAAGCAAACTTACCGCAAGGGAAAAATTGCCGGTGCGGTGGCACAGCGTGACGGAAATGTTGAGGACCCGAAACCTGAAGATTTGTACCAATACGGAACTATTGTTCAGATAATGAAGGTTTTGGAAATGCCAGACAATACCACCACAATCATTGTGCAAGGTAAGCGGCGGTTCACTATCAACAAGTTTCTTTCCGAGGAGCCGTTCTTTACTGCCGACATAACCATTGTTGACGAAATATTGCCTGGCAAGAAACAACTTGTTGAGTTCGAAGCTATTACAAGCTCAATTCGCGATTTGGCTACAAAAATTATTCGTTTGTCGCCTAATCTTCCTAACGAGGCCGCCTTTGCGCTTAAGAATATCGAAAACACATTTTTCCTGATAAATTTTGTCTGTGTCAACAGTTCCATTTCAACTGAGACCAAACAGGAATTGCTTGAGGAGTCCGATGTGTTCAATCGCAGCGAGAAACTACTTGAATTGTTGTCTCGCGAAATGCAAATGGTTGAGTTGAAAGAAGATATACAGTCAAAAGTGCGTTCGGAGCTCAACAAGCAACAACGTGAGTTTCTACTCAATCAGCAAATAAAAACCATTCAGAACGAGTTGGGTGGAAATCCGATAGAGAAGGATGCACAAAACTTCCGCGAGAAGGCCAAAAGCAAGAAATGGAGCAAGGAGATTGCCGAGATTTTTGACAAGGAGGTTGACAAACTGCAACATCTGAACACCGCTTCTGGCGAGTATTCGATACAAATCAGCTACCTGCAAACTTTGCTCGACCTGCCTTGGAACGAGTTCACCAAAGACCGTTTCGACCTACGTCGCGCCGAGAAGATACTTGACAGCCACCATTGCGGACTCGAAAAGGTAAAGGAGCGAATCCTTGAGCACTTGGCCGTTCTGAAACTGAAAGGCAATCTGAAGTCGCCTATACTTTGTCTGTACGGACCTCCGGGAGTTGGAAAAACATCGCTCGGAAAATCGATAGCTGAGGCTTTGGGCCGAAAATACGTGCGTATGTCGCTGGGTGGTCTGCACGACGAGGCAGAGATACGCGGACACCGTCGCACCTACATCGGCGCTATGCCGGGGCGCATCATTGAGAACATCAGAAAGGCCAAATCGGCCAATCCGGTTTTTGTTCTCGACGAGATTGACAAAGTCAGCAACGACTATCACGGTGACCCGGCGTCGGCTTTGCTTGAAGTGCTTGACCCTGAGCAAAACAGCACCTTCCACGACAATTATCTTGATGTCGATTTTGACCTGTCGAACGTGATGTTCATTGCAACGGCCAACAATATCGCAAGCATAAGCGCACCGCTGCGCGACCGTATGGAGATGATTGAGGTGAGCGGATATGTGCTTGACGAGAAAATGAAAATTGCCGAGAACCATTTGGTACCCGAGCAATTGGAAGATAATGGAATGGCGGGCCGAAAACTGCAGTTTAAGAAAGACGCTCTGGCTTATCTGATTGAAAATCATACTCGTGAGTCGGGTGTGCGTGAACTTGACAAGCGTATCGCCGAGATTATGAGAAAGATTGCCAAAGACTTGGTTTTCAAGAAAGCCGTGCCCGAGATTTTGGAAATAAGTCATATACAAGAATATTTGGGCACTCCCAGATACTCAAAGGACATTTATGACGATAATCGCTTTGCGGGAGTTGTGACAGGTCTTGCCTGGACAGCCGTCGGCGGTGAAATTCTGTTTATAGAAACAAGTCTGAGCCGTGGCAATGGCGGGTTGACGCTTACTGGCAATCTGGGCGATGTTATGAAGGAGTCGGCTACGCTGGCTATGGGCTACATAAAGGCTCATTCTGACAAGTTAGGGTTGAAGTCCGATGTCTTCGAAAAATGGAACGTTCACATCCACGTGCCGCAGGGAGCGATACCAAAAGACGGTCCTTCGGCCGGGATAACAATGGCAACGTCAATAGCCTCAGCGTTCACTAAACGCAAGGTGCGCAAGGCGCTGGCGATGACAGGCGAGATAACGCTGAGCGGAAAAGTGTTGCCGGTGGGCGGTATCCGCGAGAAGATTTTGGCCGCAAAACGTGCAGGTATTAAAACTGTAATCTTGTGCGAGAACAATAAAAAGGATATTGACGAGATAAAACCCGAATACATTAAAGGGTTGAAATTCATTTATGTAAGCACCATTGATGAGGTTTTGCAAAACGCATTGCTTCACGAGAAGGTTGATGGGGCGATAGTAGTGGAGTAGAAATTATAGGACTTTAAAAACGCAAACAATAATAAAATGAACACAAAACACAACTTCCTGACAATTTTCACGGCATTGTTTGCCGTTGTAGCATTGATGGGCTGCGCACAGAAAGCCAAACAAGAGCAAGGACCAATCCACTACCGCATCGAGGGTAACATCGGTCGTCCAGAAGTAACAGACACCCTTTTCATAAGGGAGCAATGCAACGACACGCAATTTGCCGACACAATTTTCGTGGTAAACGGCGAGATTGTCCCGGTGGAAGGCACTCTGCCCGAACCCGCAATCGTAAACCTATGGAACAACAACTACTCGATCCAAATCATCCACATCCTGCTGACAGACGGCACAACACGCATCAATGGCACTATCGACAAGCATGTGGCGCGGCAATCCGGCACGCCATTGTCGGAAGCCTTGACCAAGATGGAAGAAGAGTGCTACGCATTGGTACAAGACATCAGGAACGCGGCAGACAGCGGCAAACCATACGACGATGATGTGGTGGCAGTCCGCGTCGACAGTTTTGTCACCAAACACATCTCGGCACACCCCAACGACCTAATCGGAGTGCTTACATTCCTCGACTATTCTGACGTCGTATGGTACAAATCGCCGAAGCGCGGACTTGAATTGTTGTCGATGATAGACTCCTCGCTCGTTGCAAAAGAGCAAAAACTTTTGAATACAAAGGGGCGCATCACCACGAGACTCTCCACGGGCGTAGGCGCAATGTTCCGCGACTTTTCGGCAGAGTATGAAGGCAAAGAGCAACACCTGTCAGATTATGTGGGACGCGGGCAGTATGTGCTTGTAGATTTTTGGGCGCATTGGTGCAGACCATGCCGCGAGGAGAATCCTAACATTGTCGCCGCCTACAACAAGTACAAGGACAAGGGCTTGCAGGTGTTGGGAGTGGACAGCAACGACGACACGGAGCTGTGCAAGAAATACATCAGCGAGCAAAAAATCCCTTATCCGCAGATGTTCAACGTAAAACAGACGGAGCTTGACATCTATGGCATCGATGGCATTCCGCACATCATTCTGTTCGGACCCGACGGCACAATACTCGCCCGTGACCTGCGCGGCGATGAAATTGAAAAGAAACTGTCGGAAATTTTTAAATAATCTGACACGAAGGGGTGATTTTGATTGGCAAAATGGAGGTTCTACGGACCAAGACAGAAAAAATATGCTTTGGAATCACAGCAACACGATGTATTGAGAATTAAGCAATTTTTGGAGTTTTGCAATGGAATATGTTACTGAACCGACGGAAGGAAAACCGAAGAGAAGATTTTTTAAAGACCCTGGTTTTCTGTCTTTATTTACAATACCGGTTTACTGGTTCGGCTACAATCCGTTTCAGAGAAAAATCGTGTTTGCCACAACGGACGCTCTTGCTGTTCACCCTTCGTGGCTCAAATATCTTGGATTTATTTTTTTGATTTTTGTCAGCGGTGTGATTTTTGATGCACGCGGGGAATTGTCTGTTTCAAATTCATGGGATGTAAAAACATGGGAAGAAAAGAAAAAGCCGCTTTTTATTGTGGGTCTGATTTTGTTTTTATTCTGTTTTATCGCACCGTTTTTTTGCCGTTCGGAACTTTATGACGGAACTGTGAAAAGTAGGTTCGTTATAGAACAATTGTCAAAAGATTATAATCTTGCCCAAGCCGAAAGCATGCAGGTCGGATTCACACTGATAACGACGCGTAGCGGAGGGAAGAATTCGGCCAGCGCCCATTTGATTTATGAGTACAAAGCTTATGTTTCTTATAAATTCGGAAACAAGGAATTCAAGTTTTACAATAAAGATTTTGGGGACCAGCGTGAGATGATATCCGTGATTGAAAAATATAAGGATGTGCTTCCCCTTGAATTAAAAAGAAAACATCTTGATGGCTTTGTCGCTTACAACGGCGCAGATGAATCCTTGCGTATGTATATTAAGGAACTATTTGAATAGGAATGACGTTGAGTTTATTTATGTTAGCACGATTGAGGAAGTGCTGCAAAATGCGCTGCTTGATGAGAAGGTTGACGGGGCGGTGGCGATAGAATAAGATTTAACATATTGATAATCAAACGTAACTAATAAATGAATAAAGATTGGTCTGAAAAGAATAAGACAATCCAAAAGCAAATAAAGAAACGGGAAACATTCGGCTCGGGAATAGCGGCTTTGATGGAACTGCGAAACTGTCTGATGGACACAATCGATTCGTGGCGCAAGAACCTGAAAGACAGTGATTTTTCTGCCATTCCTTTCATAAATGCGACTGGTTATCACAACAAAACAATAGCATATTCACTTTGGCATATCTTCCGAATCGAAGACATAGTCGCGCACACTTTGATTAAGGAGGATGAGCAGGTTTTCTTTAGTGACGGTTTTCAACAGAGAATAGGGTCACCGATTATTACAACTGGAAATGAATTAGTTAAGCAGCAAATTGCCGATTTCTCAAAGCAACTCAATATCAATGAACTTTATGCTTATATACATAAAGTGAAATGCAGTACCGAACTATTAATCAGCAGTTTGACTTTCGATGATATGAAGCGTACGATTACCGATAATCGCAAGGCTGCGTTGAAGGGCCTTAATGTTGTCAGTGATGCCGAAGAAGCTGTCTGGCTTATCGATTATTGGTGCGACAAGGATATTCGCGGTTTGATTCAGATGCCGTTTTCGAGGCATTGGATAATGCATACCGAAGCGTGTATCAGGATAATTAATAAACTTGTATAATTGTGAAAATCACACTTTGCTTTTATGTCAGGAAAAAAACTTATCATCGCAGAAAAATATAACAAATGATTGATTCTAAACAGACATACAAAGAATATGTTCGGCTCGATTTGATGGCCTATCAACTGAAACGATTAACGCCTTACACCTATTTTCGTTGCGATTGCTTGCGCTATCAGTTGAGGCTTCGCAAGATTGAATATCTATATAATGTGCATCGAAACAATCCGTTTTGTGCCATTTACAGAGCTTTTCTTGAAGTAATCAATCATCGTTTGAGTGTTAAAATTGGGCTGACGCTGTTCAAAAACGTTTGTGGCCCAGGGCTTTGTGTTGTTCATCACGGAACAGTGGTCATAAGTGAAAGAGCGCACATAGGCCGTTTCTGTCGTATCCACCCAGGAACTTGCATTGGCGACTATAACGGTGCGCCGACTATAGGTGATAATGTGTATATTGGACCGGGGGCTAAACTTTTTGGTGACATTCAAATCGGGAACAACGTGGCGATTGGCGCAAATGCCGTAGTCAATAAGTCTTTTGAAGGAAATCAAACCATAGGCGGAATACCTGCCCGCAAACTGTCGGATACAACTAGTTTGGAAAATGGTGTGTTCCCAAAAGAAATTGTTGAATATGTGCAAAAATAAAATGATGAAAATCAGTGTGTATAAACCTGAAATCAAGTGAAAACAGCATTCGCCATATTAAAGTGGTTATTTATATCATTGGGTGCTATATTTTTAATTCTGAATATTCTAGCGCTTACACCCGCACCATTTTATATGCACCGTTGCTTAGGTGAAGATCCTACGTGGAAAAAAGATTCGACAAAAAACTTCTGTCCAGATTACATAATTATGTTCGGCGGTGCCGGAATGCCGTCGGAGAGCAATCTTATAAGGCTTTACTATACAGCTGAATTTGCAAGAAAACTGAATAAACCGGTAATTCTCGTTCATCCGGAAGATTCTGTTTGTCAGGTAGAAATGACACGATACCTTGCCGATAACGGCATATCAACCGACAGCATAATGTTTATGATCAGCGGAAGCAACACGCGTTTGCAAGCGATTTTCCTTGCCGACAGTTTTCCGCAATTAAAAGAAGCGTCATCATTGATAATTACTGCTCCAGAGCATCTTTCTCGTACATTGAAATGCTTGAAAAAGTGCGAATTGAAAAACATTTATGGCATTGGCGCATTCGAAAACACTGTTGATTTTGACCTTACGCTTAACAAGCAAAAACTGAAAGGGAATCAGATTGTTCCCGACATCGAGAGCACCAACATCAGATACACATATTGGAATTATCTGAAGCTAGAAATCATTTGCTTTCGCGAGTACTTTGCGACAGTGTATTATTGGCTGAAGGGGTGGATATAGACAGTGTTAGGTAACGTTTAACTCACTATCTATTAAACCTTAACGCTTCGCCTTTTTTGTCGGAAACAAACTCACCGTTGTGGTAAACCAAATTGCCATTCACAAAAGTGTGGGTTACCGTTGCGCTGAATGTGTGCCCCTCAAATGGCGACCATTTGCATTTGCTTAAAACAGTGTCGGCGGTTATGGCTTGCGGCTTGTTGATGTCCACAATGGCAATGTCGGCTTTATAGCCCGACTGCAAGTAACCGCGTTTGGCAATGTGGTACAAATCGGCCGGCGCATGGCACATTTTACGCACAACAGTTTCAATGTCAGTTTGTTTGTTTCGGCATAACTCCAACATTGCTAAAAGCGAGAATTGGACCGACGGTATTCCGG
The DNA here is from genome assembly GCA_017617355.1 of Salinivirgaceae bacterium. GTDB lineage: Bacteria > Bacteroidota > Bacteroidia > Bacteroidales > SZUA-534 > RUG13583. The sequence continues at coordinate 9,305 of JAFZWI010000138.1, forward strand.
ATGCCGATGTGAAGTATGTCTCGCCAAACTTTTCCGATGGCTGATGTGGTGCATGGTCGGTGGCTATGGTGTCTATCTTGTTGGTATTAAGAGCCAAAAGCAGAGCCTGACGGTCAGCTGGCGATTTTATTGCGGGGTTACATTTTATGCGGTAGCCTAATGTTTCGTAGTTGTTGCTGTCGAAAAACAGATAGTGCGGACATGTTTCTGCGGTAACTGTTTTCTCAGACATCGGGCGGTCCTCAAGCAGAGCCAGTTCCGCTGCCGTCGACAGGTGAGCAATATGCAGCCGCGTGCCGTACTTGTGCGATAACTCAATGGCCTTTGCTGTTGATTTGTAGCAGGCTTCCGCAGTTCTTATTAGCGGATGGTGGGAGGGAAGAACTCCTTTGTCGCCAAAACGCTCTTTGAAGCTGGCGATATTGGCTTTTATAATCTGTTCGTCCTCGCAGTGTACGGTTATCGGGCAAGGCGATTCGGCAAAAATTTGTTCAAGCGTATTATTCTCATCCACAAGCATATTGCCTGTTGATGACCCCATGAAAACCTTAATTCCGCAAACCATGGTAATATCGGCTTTTCTTATTTCTTCGATATTGTTGTTGGTGGCGCCCAAATAGAAGCCGAAGTTGGCAACCGATTTTTGCGTAGCCAGTTCAATTCGCTCATTAATCAGTTGGTTTGTTGTGGTTTGCGGCACTACGTTGGGCATATCCAAGAACGATGTTACACCACCGGCAACCGCAGCTTTCGATTCCGATTCAAAATCGGCTTTATGCGTCAGTCCGGGCTCGCGGAAGTGCACATGTCCGTCGATGACACCAGGTGTTACATATTGATTTTCAGCATCGATAATATTGGTTACACCTTGAGTGTCGGGCATGTCGCCGCCCACGTATGCTATGGTGTCGCCATCGATAAGTATGTGCCCACGGAATTGCTGCCCATTGTTGACAATAATGCCGTTTTTTATGAGCGTTTTCATTGGTAATTATAAGAAAATCAAGCTTTCTTATCGCGTTTGTAGCTGCGGAACAGGCTGCGCCATTTCATCCGGATAACACCGAAAACAGCCTCGCTGAATATGCCGCCGCTCATCTTCGACTGTCCCATCTTTCTGTCGGTGAATATGATAGGCACCTCAACCACGTTGAATCCGAACTTCCAAGCCGTGAATTTCATCTCGATTTGGAAAGCGTAACCTTTGAATTTGATTTTGTCTAGCTCAATGGTTTCCAGTACTTCACGACGATAGCAGACAAATCCGGCGGTGGTGTCGCGCACCTTCATACGGGTAATCAGCCGCACGTACGCTGACGCGTAGTACGACATTAGCACGCGTCCCATAGGCCAGTTCACAACGTTAATTCCTGAAATGTAGCGCGATCCTATGGCCACATCAGCACCATTAGAGCATGCGTTGTAAAGGTTCAGAAGGTCGTCGGGATTGTGCGAGAAATCGGCGTCCATCTCAAAAATGTACTCATAACCTTCGGCAATCGACCATTTGAAACCTTCGATATAGGCAGTGCCAAGCCCCAACTTGCCTTTTCTTTCTTTTATGAAAATGCGATTGGGGAATTCCTGCATCAGGCGCTTAACAATGTCGGCGGTCCCATCGGGACTATTATCCTCCACCACCAGCACGCTGAACTGGCCTTCAAGCGACATCACTTTGCGCAGAATGGCCTCAATGTTCTCCTTTTCGTTGTACGTCGGAATTATTACAATCTTGTCTTTCATCTCATCGAATTTGATGTGCGAATATAAGATTTATTTAGGATTTAGGGGTTAGAATATACTATTTAGCATTCAACAAATTTGTCACCTTGCGTTCTTTGTATTCGCGTATTCGGATATTCATCTTGAAATCTTCGAGACTGACGGCATATTCCAACAAGTCGCCATTAAAACAAAGCCACAAATTGCCGTATTTCAGCCGATGACCAGG
>JAFZWI010000139.1 GCA_017617355.1 Salinivirgaceae bacterium
ATAGATATCTGAACACAAAAAAAGCAGCGCCTTCGCCACGCTGCCTTTCTCTGACTTTAATCAATAAAATTTTGGCTGCGATTACAACTGAAGCGGTCGATGGCATTCTGCTTCCCCTGAATCGCGTTGCAAAGAAAATGGGGAAACAGTCAACGGTCAATCGCCAATTGTTGGGATTTTTTCAGTGAAATGATGAGTAAAAGTGCTGTGATAGTACGTAAAACTCATATTGCCGCACACTTAAAAACACCTATTTTTGCAATCCGATAAAAATGAAGAATATGAATCCGCAAGCACAAAGTTTGAATGAGGTTATATCCTCTAAGAATCAGGCAGTTTATGACCTTTTGTCGGAACGTGGCAAGAATATTTTCTTTCCTAAAAAAGGAATTCTCGGACAGGGCGCCGAGGCTAAGGGAACTCGCATAAACGCTACCATTGGTACGGCCATTGAAGATGATGGCGGCCCGATGCATCTTGAGAGTATCAGCGAAAAACTTGGAATCACTGCAGACAAGGCTTTCTTGTATGCGCCAAGTTTCGGACGTCCGGATATTCGCAAACGCTGGCAGCAGATGATTGCAGAGAAAAACCCGCGTCTGAAGGGAAAAACAATAAGTCTGCCTATTGCCACAAGCGCGCTCACGCATGGCATCAGCATGACGGGTTATATGTTTTTGAACGAAGGACAGGAGATTCTTGTTCCGAATCTTTATTGGGGAAACTACAATCTGGCACTCTCGAATGCTTATGGTGCAAAGATTGTTACATATAATTTGTTTAAAAACAATGTGATGGATGTTGAATCGCTTTCTGCCGCTTTGTTGGCTGATGGCGATAAGAAAGTGGTGCTGTTGAATTTCCCGAACAACCCGACAGGTTATTCACCAACCGTAAGTGAGATGCAGGCTTTGGTTGCCGCCATTAAAAATGCCGCCGAAAAGGGTAAGAAGATAGCTGTTATATGCGATGACGCCTATTTCGGACTTGTTTACGAGGAAGGAGTTGACCGTCAGTCGCCATTTGCATATTTGGCTGATGTCCATGAGAATGTGCTTGCAATTAAAGTTGACGGCCCAACCAAAGAGGATTATGTTTGGGGATTCCGTGTCGGCTTCATAACATATGCAGTAAAGGGCGGCGACGCACAACTATACGAGGCACTGGAAAACAAAACGGCTGGTGCCGTTCGTGGTAATATATCTAATGCCAGCAACTTGTCACAGTCGCTTTTGGCTCAAGCATTTGAATCACCAACATACGCAGCTGAGAAAAAAGCCAAATTCGATATAATGCAAACGCGTTACAATGCGGTTAAGAAGACTCTTAGCAATCCGAAGTATGCTGAGTATTTTAAGGCATTGCCATATAATTCTGGCTATTTTATGTGTATAAAACCAGCCGAAGGTATTGATGCGGAAAAGGTAAGGTTGCTGCTAATTGAAAAGTTTAGCATTGGCACAATTAACATCAATGGACTTATAAGAATTGCATTCTCGGCTGTTGCGGCAAATGATGTCGAAACAATGTTTGAGGGCATTTATGAGGCTTGCAAAATAGTGAAAGGGTAGTGGTTATTTAATATGAAAAGAAGGGAGTCTGAAGGCTCCCTTTTTTGTTGGTAGGTTGATGAGCTACTGAAACATTAAAAAAATCAGTAGCTTTGCAAATCAGAATAACAGGAGAAACGCTATGGCATTGGAGACTCTTTTTATTGTGAATCCCATTTCGGGAACTGGCAAACAGAAAAAACTGGATGCTATTCTTGAGAAAACTCTGGATTTCAATCTTTTCAAACCAACAATTGTACACACACGCAGTGCCGGTCACGCCACAACGTTGAGTCAAGAGGCCGTTGGAAAGTACCGTTATGTGATAGCTGTGGGTGGCGACGGCACGGTGAACGAGGTTGCCAAAGGGCTTGTCGGCAGCGATGCCGTTATGGGAATTATACCAGTGGGGTCGGGCAACGGACTGGCTCGGCACCTCAATATTCCGATGAAAATGTCCGAAGCGGTAAAAGTGCTCAACAAACAGTTGATAGTGAAAATGGACACGGTACGCATTAACGACGATTTGTCGGTGAATGTGTCTGGTGTTGGTTTTGATGCGCATGTGGCTCACAAATTCGCTGATAACGGCAAACGTGGTCCGATTCCTTATGTCAAAATTGCCGCCACCGAATTCCAACAGTACAAGACACAGCCTTACGAGCTGATTATTGACGGAAAGCGGCAGTTCCGCAATGCCTTTATGATAAGTCTTGCCAATTCGTCGCAATTTGGCAACAACGCCTTCATTTCGCCAGAAGCTAAAATTGATGACGGGTTGCTGGATGTCTGCATTATGTCTGATTTTCCGAAAGTTGAGGCTCCCGCGCTTGCAACAAGGCTCATCAATCACACAATGCACAAATCGAAATTCATTGAGATTGTGCACGCCAAATCGGTGCAGATAGACACCAATTATCCTATTGTGTGCCACATTGACGGCGAACCGCGCGTGTTCAACGAGAAACTCGACATTGAGGTGCAGCCGGCATCACTCAATATGATATACAACAACGAGGTGCAAAAACCGATAATAACAGCTATGGAGCGTGATATCAGCAACTTAATTGTCAAGGCGAAAGACGGAATTAAAGGTATAGGCAAAAACGAGACGAAATGAAGGCTGTGATTTTTGACTTGGGCGGAGTGGTTTTGTCGCGCGATAAAAAGCAATGTTCCAACGATTTGGTTGCTTTCCTGGACATAATCCATTCCATGCCGACTCCAACTTTCTGGCTTGAGTTTGACCGAGGCGCACTGACTTGGGAGGAGGCGGTGCGGATTATCTCCGATACTATGAAATTGCCTTACAGTCGTTGCGATGAGATTCTGCATGAGGCTATTGCGCAAACATATCCGGCGCCTTCCACTTGCCAATTGATTGAGGATTTGAAAAGGAGAGGAGCAAAGATTTATGCTTTGTCAAATATGTCGTTTGAGTTTATCAATGCATTTCATAAGTTCCCAATTTTCAGACAGTTCGACGGTGAGATAATATCGTGTCATTGCAATCTGATAAAGCCTGAACGAGCTATTTACGAGTTGGCAGCCAGCAAATTCGAACTTGTTCCTGCGGAAACACTTTTTATAGATGACAAGCCGGTAAACACTCTTGCCGCTGCCGATTTCGGATTCAAGGTGTTCGATTTTGACCGCAACAACCCCGAATTGTCATGCAATGAATTGCGGAAAATGCTACTTGAGGAGAGTCTCTAATTTTTTGTATATAAATGATAATCAGAATATTATGAAACTAAACAAATTATTCATAGCATCGAGTGTTATAGCATTAGCATTATGTGGGTGCAATCATAAGTCGAAGGAAAACAATGCCTTAAGTACCGAGACATTTGCTTATATCGATTCATGCAAATATGCCAACGTTATTGTGAAAGCCGAAGTTCCGTTGGCTGCCAATTCGGTTTCAGCCGCAATTCGTGCGGAATTGATTTCGATTGTGAAAAATGCATTGGCTCGCGACTACGAAGATGCGGTAACACCTGAGTTTGAGGGTGATGCGAATGATATGCAAGAAATGTTAAAATACTATTGTGGTGAAAAATATAAAAGGTATGTCGCAAATTCGCGCGAAGATGCCGTTACTCGAGAGGCAGAAGATTATGTTTTCACATACGAATATGAAATGAATGTTCAAAAAGACAAAGAAACGGATGATTATGTTGTCTTTCAGTGCTTTGAATATGCGTTTTTAGGTGGCGCTCATGGTGGTGTTTTTGGCGAAGGTCCGGTAGTATTCAGCAAGAAGGACGGCTCTCGCCTGGCTACAGCAATTGATACGAGCAATGTGGTGGCTATTCAGCCTTTGCTGAAAGAAGGTTTGAATACATATTTCTTTGAAGAATCGGGTGTTCCAAATGAAGGTGATTTATTTGATTATCTTTTGCTTAACGACAGTATAATTCCGTTGCCAGCCTATATTCCGTATCCCGACGGCGATTCGATTGTGTTTGTATATCAGCAATATGAAATAGCTGCGTATGCGGCTGGTATGCCGGCATTCAAGCTTCCAATCAGTAAAGTCAAACCATACCTGACTTCACAAGCCATAAATGTTTTCGGAATCAAAGATTAATTCCCAGAAACAAAAGATGATAAGTCTTCCCTAAGGTGCGTTTACTTGTTGTTGCTGTGAATCATTCGTAAGGTGTGCCCCATACGCTCTTTTTTGGTGCGCATGTAAAACTCGTTGTATTCGTTTGGCTCAATCTCAATGGGCACATTCTCAACAATTTCCAATCCATAGGCTTCCAAGCCTATGCGTTTTACCGGATTGTTTGTCATCAGTCGCATTTTGGTGACACCAAGCTCGCGCAATATGCTTGCGCCCACGCCGTAGTCACGCTCATCGGCATCAAATCCCAGATGTATGTTGGCATCAACGGTGTCGTAGCCGTGCTCTTGTAACTCGTAAGCCTTTATTTTCGCCATAAGTCCGATGCCGCGGCCTTCTTGATTCATATAAATGACAATGCCTTTTCCTTCTTTTTCAATGGTTTGCATCGCCTTATGAAGTTGCTCGCCACACTCGCATCGTTTTGACCCGAAAATGTCGCCTGTCATACACGATGAGTGCACACGAACCAAAATCGGCTCATCTTTCTTCCATGTCCCTTTGATTAGAGCCACATGCTCCTTGCCATTCGACTTCTGAAGGAATGGAATCAAGCGGAAATCGCCGTAGGCTGTTGGCAGATGAACTTCGGCACCGCGCTCAATAAGTGATTCTTGCTTAAGGCGGAATGCTATCAGGTCGCGAATGGTTATAATTTTGATATTGAACTTTTTAGATATTTCCATTAGCTGCGGCATCCGAGCCATTGTTCCGTCTTCGTTCATTATCTCGATGAGTGCTGCGGCAGGATAGAGGCCTGCAAGTCTGGCTAAATCAACAGAAGCCTCAGTGTGGCCGGCACGTCTTATTACACCTTTGTTTTGGGCGTAAAGCGGATTGACGTGTCCCGGACGACCGAATGTGTTAGGAGTGGAGTTCGGGTCGGCAAGGGCACGAATAGTGGCAGCCCGGTCTGCAGCGGAAACCCCTGTGGTACAACCGTCTATCTTGTCAACCGAAACAGTGAAAGGCGTTCCCAGAATTGAAGTGTTGTTATCTACCATATGCGACAACTCCAGTTCCTCGCAGCGCTCAATAGTGATTGGAGCACAAAGCACTCCGCGGCCGTTTTGAAGCATAAAGTTCACTTTCTCGGGAGTCACCTTTTCTGCGGCAATCACAAAATCGCCTTCGTTCTCACGGTCTTCGTCATCGACAACTATCACAAAATCACCATTTTTTATCGCTTCAATGGCTTCGGGTATGGTATTTAGTTTGAATTCTGATTCGTTCATTTTCTGAGATTTTTAATTTCTGAAAGCAATTGCCGTGCCTAATTCTTCAAATTCTCAACCGAATTGTCAATCCACTCCTGCAAATACTCTTTTTTAAGAGTGTTGAACCATTTGTCACCACGCGTATAGTCCAAAACCTTCACTTTGGGGTCGGCTTTGGGGTGCTCGCGGAAGTCGCGGCGGGCAAGCTCCACGCCAATTTTCGCTTGGCAGGTTTTCGCCCACATAGCTTCGTAATAGCGGCGGTAGAGCACATCCAGCAACTTGAGGGATTTCTTCAACTCGTTGATTTCGGCATAATAGATGACCGCATAGTCAATCAATCCTGAATATTTGCTCTCTATCACGAAGTCGTAAATTGGTTTGTGGTTTATTCCGAATTTGTTGTTGCAGCTGTCGGCGAAGTAATTTGTCGCTTCGACGTATGCTTCGAGTGCGCCTTTAAAATCTTTTTGCTCAAGCATCGGCTGTACGGTGTTTACAATTTCCTGATAGCGGCATATCTTTTCAATGTCATTTGCGCGCGTAATGGCAACAGAATCAGTTAGATTGCATTTGTAGTTTGCACGGGCTATTGAAGCCGCTCTTGATAGCGCCAAACGAGCTTTTACAAATTCCTTTTGCTTAATAAGCCGCTCGGCCGAGCCAATCTGCACGTTGTAGTCGAACCAAGCCTTGCTGCATTCGCCTTCGCTCAGCGCCGCCGACAATTCGGCTAAAGCCGCTTGAACGCTTGGCTCTTTTGTCACCTTTCCGTCTTCGGCTATTGCCAGAGCTGTGTTATACTGATGACCGGCCTTTCCCATTTGCAGCATTTCGGCATACGAAACGCCAAGGCTGCAAAGTTGGATTACGTATTGTATTGTGGCTGTGCGGTTTTTGCTAACCCAGGCAGTGTCGGCAATTATAGGTTGGGTTTTCTGTATGTCGAAGGCAGCGGCGTAGAAGGCGAGAGCCTCGCGCGGTTGTTTGCGGCTCATGGCGTTGTCTCCTTCGCACATCAGCCCGTCGTAGCGGATTTGATAGGCGGTAGTTCGCAATTCGTCGGCCAGCGACAGTTTCTTCAGTTCCCATTTCTGACGGTATTTTTCGGCATCGTCGAGCATTACAAGCGCGGTGTCTGCAATGTTGTCCTCAAGCAATTCGCGCACTTCGGTCAGCATTTGGGTATATTTATGGGTGCGGCTGTCGAAAGCCAGTTTTTCCAATTCCGATGTGCAGGTTACAGCTGCGTGGCGGCGGCAGATTGATGTGGCTACATCGAAGGCGTAGAGAGCCTCTTCCGGATTTTCCATTGACACTCTTTTACCATAGGCTATCCAGGCCGAATACAGGTCGTTCAAAAGTTTGCTCTCGGCCGTGGCGTCAATGTCAAATGTTGGATATTCGGCTCGAAGATTAGCGGCCGAATCGGCATAAGTCAAACTCTCTTTCAGATTTTTATCGGCAAAGAATTGCTGTGCTTGGGCAATCAGTTTAGCGTGAATGGTGCCGTACAATTGCGCAGACAGCTTGTCGAACTCCTCAAAATTGCGGATGCTTTTTATCTTTTTGCAATAGCTTTTGCATGTCGATAGCATTTTGAATCCGCCGTCAACATCTTGTTTCTCAATGCACATAGAGACTGTGTCCAAGAAGATGTAGATGATGCGCTCGGCAAGTTTAATGGTGCCGTAACGGGTGTCGGAATCGGGGTTCATGTCGGAGATGATTCGGACGCAAGTGTCGAGAACGGTGTAGTATTTTGCATCGTCAAAATCCATTAGAGCCAGCTGGTAATGCGGCGGCGCGTAGTTCGATTTCACATTTATCGAATTACGGAACATTGTTTCGGCTTTGTCGCCCTTACCCCAATTCAGATAGTCCATTCCTTTGTTGTAGTATGTCTCGTACATGTGGTTGAGAGCATACTCAATGCTCTTTTTCGCCTCGCGGTTTTTCTGGTCCATGCGGCTCACTTGTTTCATTAACTCAAGCGGGTCGTAGTTCGCCAAATCGAGGCGGGTGCTGTATTGTGCCGATTTTATCTTGCTGAATATTTCAGCATTGTCAGATGTCATACGGTGATAGTCTTCCAAAAGTTCGATAGAGTCGATGCGAATGGCGGCAAGTTCCGATTCCATCATTTTGAGTCGGGCGTCGGTGTTGAAATAGTTGTCAATGAGACTGATAAAATCGTCAGCTGCGCGGACATCCGCTTTTGTGAAATGCAGACTGAATGAAGCGATGCGCAGAGAGCAACCGTCACCAGCCTCCTCGTCACAATAGTATGTCACCATGTTCCGATGTTGCTCAAAAGACTCTTTTTCAACGGCCCAGCGTCTTATTTCCTTGTCTTGTTTCGAAAGCAGAACCAACTCGGCGCTAAACTGTGACGGAACAAGTACCTGGCTGATATCGAAGCCTTTATATTTGTACTCTTCGCTTATTTTGAAATAGCGGTTGTCAATAGTGATAAGCAGACGGTCATCGCTGCGCGACACTTTGTTTGTCACTTCGAGTTGGTAGTTGAGCATACGGTCACCGCCGTTCGAGAACACAATGTCTAGTAATTCGTCATCTTGGCGGTTTCCGCCGTTTATTTCTGTGTTTATGGTTGTTTGCTCTTGAAACAATATTGGCTGCGCCCATGCCCCAAACATAAACGCTGCCAATGATAAAGTGCAGATTAGGCGTTTCATCTTAGTCTGATTTATTCCTCTAAATATCTTGCAGTCAGCAATATCTGTTAATTGTTGACGGCTTTAAATGCGACACAATGTAGTTATTTTATGGGTGCCTTTCGGCGATAAATCAGAATGTATTCAACCGCAATTTGTTAATAGCTTTAGTCTATTTAGGACAGAATTAAATTGGGTTATGTTGGGAGGGAGGCAATAAAAAGAAATCCGCCGTCAGCAATTATTGCTGCAGCGGATTTGTGATTGCTATTGTTTTGACAAACAGCCTTTTGGGCTGTCAATCAATATTGTTTCGCCTTCTTCTCAAAAGCCTCAGTCTTGTCCTGCACGCTCAACAGATAATCGATGTCGTCGAGAGCGTTGACAAGGCAATGCTTCTTGTAGCCGTTAATCTCAAATTTCTCAGTGCGGCCAGTCGCCTCGTTGGTGACGGTCTGATTCGGAACGTCAACGGTTACAAGCGTCTTCGGGTCTTTCTCAATCGATGCGAACAACTCCTGTTGGAACTCGCGGCTGACAACCACCGGCAACACGAAACAATTGAGCAGGTTGTTGCGATGAATGTCGGCAAAACTCGACGAGATTACAACTCTGATGCCGTAGCCGGCGATGGCCCAGGCAGCGTGCTCGCGGCTCGAACCCGAACCCCAGTTCTGTCCGCCCACGACAATCTCGTGGCAGCCTTCGTGCGGTGCTTCTGAGAATTCAGGCTTGTTCATTACAAAATCGGGCACCGGCTTGCCTTGCGCGTCATAGCGAAGGTCGTGCATAAAGGCGTCGCCGAAGAATTTCGGGTCGCGTGTGGTGCTTGCCAGGTATCGGGCCGGAATAATTAAGTCGGTATTGCAGTTGTCGATGGCAACCGGAATACACGTTGATTTTATTACGTTAAATTTTTGTTTCATTTTCTTTGTGTTTTATTTCGCACAGATTA
>JAFZWI010000140.1 GCA_017617355.1 Salinivirgaceae bacterium
GAATACGGTGAAATATATTGGTGGCAGCGCATTTGCCAACTGCTACAAACTGGGAGCAGTAAACGTTCCTTTGTCGGTAGTGTCGGTGGGCCGTAGCGCCTTCCGCGAGTGCTCTGATGCGGTTATCTACTGCGAGGCCAAGTCGCAGCCGTCGTCGTGGAACAAGGAGTGGAATAAGTCTGCCGGGAAAATAGTGTGGGGAATAACTGATGCACCGGTAGCTGTCATCGAAGAGTCGGCAACAGGAGTGCTTGTCTATACCGAAGGCCGCACCATAGTGGTTGAAAACGCAACAGATGAAATCCGCGTTTACAATGCAATGGGCAGTCTTGTAGGCAGGGGTGCGACAGGCCTAGTCCGTACCGCAATAACCGTTAATGTCACAGGTGTTTATATCGTTAAAATCGGTGCCACCGTTCAGCGAGTGGTGATTAAATAGGGGAGCAGGGATGAGATAAGGAGCGATATACACATAAAAAAAAGGCTTCAAATTATTTGAAGCCTTTTTTGTTTCTTGTACCCGGAGCCGGTCTCGAACCGGCACGTCCATTACTGGACACAGGATTTTAAGTCCGGCGCGTCTACCAATTCCGCCATCTGGGCAATATTGATAAGAACTCAAAAAAAAAGAGCGAGAAACGGGACTCGAACCCGCGACCCCGACCTTGGCAAGGTCGTGCTCTACCAACTGAGCTATTCTCGCTTTTGCGGTTGCAAATGTATGCCAAATTTCATTTCATGCAATAGGTTAAAGAAAAAAAATTTACTGAGGGGCAATAATCGTTAGAATAGCTGTCTAAACGATAATACTTTGCGCTTTTTCGCCGACACCCTTAAAACAACCAAGGCGCCCTGTTATGGACGCCTTGGTATTTAAATATGATTATGAGAACGTTTATATTATATTGTTGCGCAAGCCATTGATAGCAATGTTCAAATCATCAAATTTGTCGGAGTTGGTTCTGTCCTCCTTCAAAGTTTCAAGCGATGTTTTGATTGTTTGCAGTTGAGTGTAGATGTCGCTGAAATCGGAACTCTCTTTGCGGCTCTCAAGGTATTTGAGGATAGTGTCAACATACTCAAAATGCTTCATTCCTACCTCAATCATCTCATCAACGTTGTGGCTTGTCTCGGTTGCTGCGGTGCAGATGTGAGCGCTTTCAATCCAACTGCCTATAAGGAACAGCAAGGCTGTCTCTGTCTGGCTTGTCTGATTCAGAATGTATTGTGAGTCGCTAAGCAAGTCTTTCACCAAAACGGCCAACGAATCGATGTTGTTGATATTGCCTTGGAACTCGTTCGATATTTTCTCGGCGTCGACGCTGATGTTCAGGTCGCTTGCCAGCAACAGAAGGCATTTCATATACTCCTCTGATTCTGCCTTCTTACCGAATGCCACATTGTAGCACAAATCGGCGGCATAAACGCCAAGGTTGAGCGATTTCTGCCACGAGCTCAGGTAGTTCTGCTGGTTGGCAAGGCTGTTGGTGGCGTCCATAATGTAGGGAATGCCCATTTTGTTTATGGTGGTCATCAACTCAAAGGCTGTAGGCGTCGGGATATTCTCCAAATCCTCAATTATCTGGTCAACTGAAACTTCGGTAATCTCACTGACGTTTTTATCCTTCTTTGCGGAATTGTTGCCATTGCAAGCTGCAAGCATTGCTGCGCTTAAAGTTATGGCTAATATAGATTTAAACGATTTCATAATATTATAAAGTCTTTGCAGACAAAATTATAATTATCTATATAAAAATAAACTTAAACCATCATGTTTTTTGGTGACAAATTTTAGCCTATGACGAAATGGGTGATTTTTGTGACGAAAGTGTGATTTTTTTTGACGAAAAAATACAATAAACGGCGCAACTTATCGCCTCATTACCCCGTCTTTGGTATAGATGACATACATCATACGTTTTATAATTAGTTGCACGGGCGGTTCGGCAGAGCCGTCCGTTTTTTTGTCGGCCCATAATTCGCAAATCTTGATTTATTTTGCCGAAAAAAGTCCGTTATGAGAATCGAAAGCCGAATTGGCCACATTTATGCAACGCCTGAGCGCGTCTACTCTTTGATTTCTGACTTCAGCCGCATCAACACCACAATGCTGCCAGCCAACGATAAGATAACCGATGTCGAGACCACGCCCGACTCATGCACTTTTAACATTGCCAATGCCGGGCGCGTAGGTATGCGCATTGTCGAGCGGCAGGAACCGAAACTGCTGAAAATGGAGAATAGCGAAGGTCCGCTGCAGTTCAAAATGTGGATTCAGCTTGTACCATATAACGCGACCGAATCGAAGGTTCGGATTACTTTCGACGCCGATGTGAACGCCCTGATGAGCGTTATGGTGAAGAAACCGCTGACAGAGTTTGTTGAGTCGCTGGTGTCGAAACTGGAGCAAATCAGATAACTGAAAATCTGGCGCTAAAACTCTTTTTGCCGGCTATCAATTATAATCGTCACGGGGCCGTCGTTAATCAGCTCTACATCCATCATTGCGCCAAAGCGGCCCGTTTGCGGACGGATGCCTGAGGCCGTTTCCAACTTGCTCACAAACTCCTCGTAAAGCGGAATGGCCTGTTCGGGCCTTGCGGCGCGGATGTACGACGGGCGGTTGCCATGGCTAGTTTGCGCGAAGAGCGTAAACTGCGACACCACCAATAGTTCGCCGCCCACATCGCAAACCGAGCGGTTCATAACGCCGTTCTCGTCGTCGAAGATGCGCAGGCGCGAGATTTTACCGCACAGATAATCGGCATCAGCACTGGTGTCGGCTGGCTCAATGCCAACCAGTATCATCAATCCAGCACCAATTCTTGCCACCACTTCGCCGTCGATGGTCACACTCGATTGTTTAACACGTTGAATTACAACTCGCATGTTTTTGAGTAATGATAAATGTTTAAAGTTTAATGGTTAATACATGATTATAAGTTCACAATTTATAACCACTTATGACTTGTGCCTTATGCCTTTTCAACTTTACACTCTACCCTTTACTCTATCTTAAAATCTTTTATCTCCCAAGTTGCCGCCTCGCTACTGGTGCTGGTATATTTAAAGCCAACGAAAATTGTTTGTCCGGTGAAGCCTGAGATATTAGCCTTCGATTTCACGAAATCGTAATCAGAACCACTTGGCCAAGTCGCTATGTCTTCGTTAATATCGGTCCAATCAGCATTCTCAACATCACCATCAAAATCGGTGCTGACCATCACATGCAATGCATCGCTTGGATCCGACACAAAATTGGCGGCTTGTTGGAATGAAAGCGTTATGGTACTTGATACCGAAGTTGGTATGACAATAGCAGGCGATACGAGCCAACTTTCCGATTCGTTCTGCACTTTGTTGTAGAATGCACTGGCTTTTATACCATAATCTGCACTAGCCCATTTCCAAACGTATTTTAAACTGCCTATTTCTACATTGTGAATAGTGAAGTTGCCTTGGCTCTTATCGAACGCTTCAGCAAAAATAGCGTTTGTGTTGCCGTTGTTTGTACCGCCACCGTTGTCAGGGTTGATGCCGTTGCCGTCGAGCCAGTACCCTGTGAGCGACTTCACGCCTGGCATGTTGAAGTATTTCTCGAGTGAACCGTAAATCATAACCTCCTTGCCCACGTTTGTCGCATTGTCGACAAGGTTGAGCACCGCACGGATGTCGCCGGTCGGCAACTGCACAGGCATACAGTTTTTAATGTCTGTTTCGCTTGCCGATGAGGCTATAAGGATGTTGGTGGCGGTGTAGAACGGCGCTATGGTGCTCATTGCATATGTGCTTATTGTTCCATTGGCGTCTTTTGTTTCGTAAACGCCTACAATATATCCTTTTATCCACTTGGTGCCAGATGCAGTGAGTGCCTCGGTAACGCTTAGCGGATTGTCGAATGTGCCATTACCAATGGAAGTCCCTCCACCTTCGCCGCCTTGTTGGGCTTCGGTTTTATTGAGTATGCCAATCGATTTAATCTCAAGTGTACCAGCCTTTTTCGATGTTGAGACATACTTTATGGCAAGAGTTATCTTCTGGCCGGCATATGCGCTTATATTAACATTTGTTGTGGCAAAAGTCTTCCAATCGCTGCCTTCGGTCCATGTTGCGTCAATCTTTGACCACGTTGCGCTCGACGGTGCGTTGCCAGCGGTGTAATTGGTTGATATTTGTAAAGTTATATCATTGTTGATGTCGCTGAAATATCGAGCTATGTAATTCATTGTGAAGGTTGCCTCGGTGTTTTTAGTCAAGTCAATTTCCGAAGAGATGAGCCAATCCTCATTGTCGTAGTTGTTAGAGTTGGCGTAACCATTCATTGTGGCGGTGCTATAGCTAATTGCCCAAATTTGCTCACCCGACACATTGTATGGCGAAAACGAGCCGAAATCAGTGTCAAACAATTGAAAGAAAGTCATTTCGTCACCCGAATCGGATTTCTCTCTGCTATTCAATATGTTAATTGATTTAATTTCAATTGTTCCCGCTTTGTTTGATGTCGATTTGTATTTTATGGCAACAGTTATCTTTTTGCCGGCATACGAGCTTATGTCAACGTTTGTTGTGGTAAAGGTGTTCCAGTCGGAGCCTTCGGTCCATGAAGCCGAAATAGTGGTCCAAGTTGCGTTTGACGGAATATTGCCTGGTGTGTAATTGGTTGACACTTGCAAAGTTATGTCATTATTAATATCGCTGAAGTAACGGGCAATGTAGTTCATGCTGAAGGTTGCCGCAGTGTCTTTTGATAAATCTATTTCGGGCGATATGAGCCAGTCTTCGTTTTCGTAGTTGGTTGAGTTGGCGTAGCCGGTCATTGTGGCTGTACTATAGTTGATTGCCCATACTTGCTCGCCCGATACATTGTAAGTAGTAAAGTTTCCAAAACTATTGTCGAATGTTTGACTGAACACCACATTTTTCTCATTGTCAAGGACAAAACGAGTGCCTGTCAGTTCAAGTTCGTTGATATTGCGGATGAGTAGCTGGACTGTCGATGAGTAGCGGCTCACGATAAACACGGCGTCGCCGCTGCCGCCAATCACTTTCTTGTTGGCAAAGTTGGCGTAGCCGCTGTTGCGGACAATCACCTCGTTGCCAAGACTATCGGTAAGTGTTAGATTCTTTGATGTTTGCGCATATCCGTCGGCATATGTTCCGGCAGTGTCGGATGCGGCAAATTGCACATTTTTAAGTCGCACGAGTTTGCAGGTGTAGGCAAAATCGGAACTATTGAGTTGCTTAATGGTAACCACTTCGGGCTCAATGTAGCACTCGTTTCGCTGAACAATGATATCGTAGGCCGGGTCAATGCCGCCAATCTGCATCAGCTCGTTGTATTTCGACACAGACAGGCCGTTGAGCACAATCTTGACATAATCGCCAATACGGACATTCGCCGCGCTCGCCTCAAGCTGCAAGTTGATGCCGCCCGTCTCGTCTTGAACATAAAGCTGCTTGTAGAGGTTGCCGCTACTCTCGTCGCCTATCACGGTGGCATAAAGATAAGCCGTGTCGGTTATGACAAACGAACCCTGCTTATTCGCGTGCATGTCGTAAATGTCAGATACAGTGACGGCTGCTCCATTGGGCAATGCCACATAATCTGGCGCGTCGAAATCATTGTCGATGCAAGAGCCCAAAAACAATGCCGCCGATACTGCCGCCATACTATTTAAAAACGAAGTTCTCATATTGGTAAGTTGTTTAGAATCTGAAATTTAAATTAACAAACAATTGCCGTCCCCACATGTAATTGTATTTCGATTGGAAACGGTCGGGGTTCCTTTTGTCGAGCCTAAACTGCTGGTAGGACGAATAAGCGAAATTAGTGTTATTCAGCAGGTTATCGACGCTTAGGTTAAATCCTAAATAGTAGCTGTCGGCAATGCGCCAGCTTTTGCTTATATACAAATCGACAATGAAATTGTTGTCGAGTTTTTCCTGATGTGTTATCTTCCGATAGTTCTCGTGTTCAGGGGTATAGCCTTCGAGCGCATACTCGGTGAGACGCTCGGGGAACATGTCGGTGTATATGTCGGCATAGTAGCTGACAGTGGCGCCTATGTTCCAATAGTTGATGCTATAGCGCAGACCCGTAGCGAAGGCACTTTGCGGAAATCCGCCCAAGCGGTAGTTTTTCAGATAGGCGATGTCGGTCTGGTTGGTCATTCCGTCATCGGAGATGATTTGGATTATCGGACGGTTAGAGTAGGCGAAGCGTCCGATGCCGCCAGCCAGCTGGTATTGCAGTGACGGCGTAACATCCCATTCCAATCCAAGCTCGGCGCCATAATGTATGCGGTCCATGTCACGCCAGATGTAACTTCCATAAACTCCGCCGTTGCTTGTCTGCTCGTCACGGCCTTCGATGTAGACATTACGAACTGACATGTCGTCGGCGTGGAATGAATAATAAACCGACGCGCGTGTTTTCAGCTTAGGCAGACGCACGTTGTACGAGAGGTCGGTGGCGGCCACCTTACGGCTTTTCAGATTTTCGACAATAGCGTTGCTGGTGCGCACTGTCTCAAACGAGTTTTGGAATGTCGGAGCATCAGTCTGATACAAAGCATTGAGAATGATATGGTTGCGTCCATTTATTTTGTATGTTGCGCCTGCTTTCAGACTAAAATCGACAAAAGTCTGATGCTTGCTGTCGCCATACGAATTGTCGGCGTGAATGCCGTTACGCCATTTACCTGTACGCCAAAACTCGGTGTATCGGATTTTTGCACCGCCCATAAACTCAAGCTGCTGAAGGCTGTAAACCACCTGTCCAAACAACTCGGCATTGTTGTGGTTGGCAATGTAGTAATAGCCGCACTTATCGCCTACGTGGCAGATGCGGTTGGGATTGTTGAGGTCGCTGTTGGCGGCGTCGGGAATGCGCTGACCTGGCGTCGGAATGCTGTCGCGCATAACATATTTATCGACATCGAGATAATAGTCCGCTCCCAGCAAATCGACAATCGTCATAAAGTTATAACCCTTGAAAATCACCGCATTAACACCGGCATTCCACGAGAGGTTGTCATGGCTGTAGTTGTAGATTGACGACAAGTTGAACTGCCGTTTGTCGCTGCGACGCTCCTGCACGAGATAGTTGGCGCGGAAACCGGCGGCAATCATCGTTCCGCTGGCATCAAAAATTTGGTCAACACGGTTCCGGTTGGCTGTGTAGAAACCTTCCCAATTGAGTTGGCGGCGGTTCTCGTTCGTCTCCCAATCGAGCTTCTGCGCCTCGTACTCATCAAGGTTCAACTTGGTTGTCAGATAGTAGCTCGGCAGGTTTTTGTAGTAGTCGGGGCGCGGGTCGTTGCCCGAAACCCAGCTAATTGACGATGTTCCGTAGCGTCCGAAACCATAGGCCGCCGAGGTCGTGAGCTCCGCCGCATCGGATATTTTCCATTTGTGAGTGAGCATCAGTACCGGCTGGTGCGATTTTGCCATACTGGCGTTGCGTTTGCGGCCGTTCTGCCAGCCCCAGTTGGGGTTGTAGTAGTTGCTGCCGGCGAGGTCATATGCCTCTTGTGTCGAAGCTGATGCGCGGCCGTTGGTGCGTGGTGCGCCAAATCCGGCGAAATTAAGGCTGTGGCGGTCGTTTATCTGTTTTTCGACAGCTAGAAAATAGCCCCAGGCATCATAACCGCAGCCCTCAACGTAGCCTTCCTCGGCAAATCGGCGCGAGCCCGAAACCGAAAACGCCCAGCCGCTTGGTAGTAATCCCGAATTGTAGGTTATCATAGCACGGTGGCGGTAGGCATTGTTGCCGTATGAATATGTTGTGCGGAAACCCTTCCGCTTCTCCGACGCTATCATCGAGTAGTTGACAATGCCGCCGACATCGCCGTACGAATATTCTGAAAAGCCGATGCCCGGCACCACCGACGGATAGCGCGTAACATCGTTCAAGCCGCCCCATAGAGCGAAAGAAGTTCGGCCTGTCGACGGGTCGCTCATTGGTATTCCGTTAATTGTCACGCTCTCCTGGTTCGATGCGAATCCTTTGACACGGTAGCGCGTGGAGCCAAACTGATAGCCCGCCGTGTTCTGATACAAATCTTGCGACGAGCTCAGAATTCCTGATATTGAACCAACTGTGGCACCGCTCTCGTCAAGCTCGGCCTCCGACAGAAAAATGTCGTACGAATCGAGGCTCGAAGGTTCAATGTCGTTGGTTTTCGGCTCCGGCTCCTGCGCAAAAGTTGCAAACGGGGAAAGTAGTAGCAACAATGTCGCTTTAAAACTGATTTTCATATAAAAAGCCTTTTTAGTCGCCTTTCGGTTTCTTGCTGAAAAGCTTTCGAAGTTAAAAAAACTTATGATGTTGCGGATAATTGATGTCGAATGATTTTATACAATTGCTGAAATTCAGCAAGTTATAGGTTGCATTTACATCGGGTCGACATCGGGGACTATCATAACGTTCTTGTATTCAGGCTGTTCCAAAAACTGGTCAATGGCTTCAAGCATCTGCCTTTTTGCCGTCATGCCGTCGGTTTTTGACAGTTTGATGAGAATGTCCATTAGGTAGAAGTTCTGCACGCGGTTTATGGCCGGCACAGTGGGGCCGAGAGCTGTAAGACCTTCAATTTTCTGAATCTGGCCGAAAAGTTCACGCGCGCCTTTATCGACAATGGTGCGGTCGCGGTGTTTTAGCGTTATCGAAATCAAGCGACTGAACGGCGGGTAGAAAAACATCTGCCGTTCTTCAGTTTGTGACTGATACATACCCTGATAGTCGTTCTTAACGACCTGTTGCACAACGCTGTTTTCAGGGTTGGCTGTCTGAATTATGACAGTGCCTTTTTTGTCTTTCCGACCGGCGCGGCCGCTCACCTGCGCCATAAGCTGGAAGCTGCGCTCATAAGCTCGAAAATCGGGAAAGCTCAGCATATTGTCGGCATTGATTATTCCGACAACGCTTACGTGCTCAAAATCAAGTCCTTTCGAAACCATTTGAGTGCCGATAAGAATGTTGGTTTTCTGCTCCTGAAAATCGCGAATAATATTGGCGGCGCCCGTTTTGCTACGTGTGGTGTCGGTGTCGAGACGTGCTATTTCAGCTTGTGGAAAAATCGCCTTCAGTTCGTCTTCGATGCGCTCAGTGCCGAATCCGGCAGTCTGCATCGGATTGCCGCAGTGCGGACAGCTGCTTGGCATGTTGATAGTGTAGCCGCAATAATGACACACTAACTTATTGATTGACTTATGATAAGTGAGGCTCACATCGCAATGCTCGCATTTGGGAACATAGCCGCACTGCTTACATTCCAAGAACGGACTATAGCCGCGCCTGTTCTGGAACAAAATGACTTGCTCGCCTGCATTAAGAGCCGTGTCGATGTAACTGAGCAATGTCTGGCTGAAACATTGTTGCATGAGTTTCTTGTGCCGCTCACGCTGGGTGTCGACAACCACAATATCGGGCAGAACGGCCGGCCCGTGCCGGTGATTCAACGTTACAAGTCCGTAACGTCCGTGCAGCGCGTTAAAGTAACTTTCGAGCGACGGCGTGGCCGAACCCATAAGTACTTTGGCGCTATGCTGCAAACCAAGCACCACAGCCAGGTCGCGGGCGTTGTATCGCGGAGCCGGGTCGTATTGCTTGAAGCTGCTTTCGTGCTCCTCGTCAACTATTATCAGCCCAAGATTTTTGTATGGCAGAAAAATCGATGAGCGAACGCCCAAGATTATCTGATAAGGCGAATCATCGTTGAGCAAGCTATTCCATAGCCTTGTGCGCTCCGTCGAGGTGTGTTTGGAGTGATAGACACCCACCTTGTCGCCGAAAAACTGCTTCAGACGGTTCACAATCTGCGATGTGAGCGCAATCTCAGGCAGCATGTACAGCACTCTCTTTCCGCTTTTCAGCACCTCATCGATAAGGTGGATATAGATTTCGGTCTTGCCGCTGCCTGTTATGCCGTGCAGAAGCACGGTCTGTTTGATTTCAAACTCTGTTCTGATTTGCTCAATGGCCGCCTGCTGATATTGATTCAGCTCGTGTTTTGGCTGGCAATCAGCAGGTTGCGACGATTGTAGCGCGTCCTCAAAGTCTTCAATCAGAAAACCGTTTCTAACTAATGTTTTGACAACGGTTGCTGTTGTGGGCACTTTATCAATCACCACTTTTTGCAGCACTGACTTTCCGTGGAAAGCGTCGTCGCCAAGAAAGTTAGTAATCCACATCAGCACTTGCCGCTGCTTGTCGACGCCGCGCGCCAGCAAAGCCAACTTGCGGTTCAGCATCTCCGCATCGGTTATCAGCGGCGACACACGCAATACTTTTTGTAAACGCGGTGTTGAGCGCCCGTGTATTTCTTCGGTTATTATAGCTAATCCTTTATCCGACAGATTTTTGACTATCGAAAGAATTGATTTTTCACCAGTTATCTTCGCCAATCGGCCAATGTCGGTCTCCTCTTCTTTAATCAATGCCGAATAGACCGATTGTTCCGCTGGTGTAAGCACCGATGTGTCGGCTTGCGCGTTGTCGGTGGGCAGAATTTTTGTGTCGCTGTCGGGACGCAGGCCGACTGGAACGGCAGCTTTGTAAACATCGCCAATCGGGCACATATAGTAATTGGACACCCACTGCCAGAAATCGATTTGTTCTTGTGTTACAACGGGTTGCAGACTGGCAATGCTTTGTATCGATTTTATTTTGAAACCCTCGGGCGGTGTGGGTGTGATGCTGTGGATAATGCCCGTATACAGTTTTTTTGCACCAAACTCAACCACAACGCTTTGCCCCACGGCGGCACTCTCGGTCATAGATATGGGTATCTCGTAGGTGAAAGTGCCCTTAACAGGTACTGGCACAATCACTTGGGCAAAAAGAGCACGCGCCGCCATACTATCTTAAATGAGAGAGTTACGCTTCGGCTTGTTTCTTCGGGAACAAAAGCGACAGCACAATGCTGAGCACTATTATTGTCAAGATGACATAGAGCGAGTGCACCGAACTGAAGCCTATTTCGTCGAGCCAGTGGTGAGCCAACAGTTTGACACCTACAAAAAGCAGCAGCACGGCAACACCTTGCTTCAGATAGCAGAATTTGTCGACAGCACCGGCCAGCATAAAGAACATTGACCGCAAACCAATGATTGCGAATATGTTAGAGAAGAAAACAATATACGGGTCGCAAGTAACAGAGAATATGGCGGGAATACTGTCGAATGCGAATATGACATCGCTGAACTCGATAGTAGCCACCACAATCAGCAGCGGCGTAATGAACAGTTTGCCTTTGTGGTCGCGCATAAAAAAGCGCCCGTTCACGTAGCGAGGATAAACGCTGAAATGTTTCGACAGGAAACGAACAATAGGCTTGTCGTGCGGATTGGAAGGGGCTTCCTCTTCTTTTTTGAAGAACATTTTCACGCCCATATAAGCCAGATAAACGCCGAAAACAAGCAGAATCCAATTGAACTTCTGAATGAGCGACGAGCCCAGGAAAATGAACGCCATACGCAGAATAATGGCTCCAAGTATGCCCCAGAACAATACCGATTTGTAATCTTTTTTGCGTACGCCGAATCCGGTTAGCAGCATCAGCATAACAAACAGATTGTCAATGGAAAGAGTTTCCTCAATCAGGTAACCCGACAGAAAATCGATTGACGAACTTTTCTGATATTGCTCAATAGCCGACTCAAGCGTTATGCCGTTTTCAATGGCTTTGTCGAGAGGCAGACCGTCATATTTAAAGCTGAGGGAGTATTTCTGCGAAACTTCCTGCAGCCGCTCAAACGAGTCGATGCCGTGCACCATATGGCCCCCGTAGCGTAGAAAAACAAAAAAGCACAGTGCGAACGAAACCCATACCGCTGTCCAAATTCCCGATTCCTTTATGCTTACAATGTGGTGGTTTTTGCCTACAAACAACAGGTCGAACATCAACACGGCCATAACAAAAACAATGAAAATCAGCAGAAATAAATTGTCCATTTTTTATTGATTGAATTAATGTGTAATGAGTAATGTTTAATGATTAATGTATAATGATTTGATTATCAATCTGTAATTCGTAACTCGTAATTCATAATTCAAATACTTTTGCCTTATGTCTTTTGCCTTATGCCTGGTAACTACTTATAACTTCAACCTCTCCAATATCGTCTTGTTCTTGTCGTTACGGCTTTTGGCGCCTTTTGCACGATAAATGGCATTTTCCCATTCGCCGTACATTGGGTTGGGCAGAACAATGAACTGTGTGCCGAAATCGTTTTGCAGCGAATCGGCAAGCGTAAGCGCCAAGCCACTATCGCGACGGTCGAACAGCGATGAGTAGTCACCCATATTGTCACCCACAAACAGCAGAATCTCGTGTGTTTCCGACACTTTTTCGCGACGCGAGTCCTTGCACGACGATTCACCCGGCGCAATGGTCAGCAAGTAAGCCGAATCGGTAGGCATTCCAGCTGCCGCCAGATTTTGCAGAGTGGTGGTGCGCTCCTCGTCTCTGCGGTTCGATATGAAGAAAACATCGACGCCTTTCTGTCGGGCATGACTGATGAATTCAGCGGCTCCGGGAAGCGCAGCGGCCTCAGCACGGTCAGTCCACACTTTCCATAAACTGTCGCTGTATGATTGATTGGCGGCTAACAGTCCGGCTTCGAACGGGCTGTTGTCGAGCACCGTCTCGTCAATGTCAAGCACCACTGCTGGACGTTTGTCGCCTTTGTAGTTGAGCAGGTTGTTGTCAAGCGCCAACTGAGCCATATGGTAGGCCTGATAGTAGCATGCGCGCATCTCAGCCGACTGTTGATACCAAGCGGTGGCGAGTAGCAGTTGATTCTGATTGTCCGGTTCGGTTTTCCTGCAGCACGATGCCGACATTAAAATAAATGCCGCAAATGCTCCGAATATCAGTGTCTTCTTCATAATCAAATATTTATATCGTTCCAACCGCATCTCTAAGGATTAAGGCGGTAATTTTGTTCAAAGAATTTGTTATATCGGTCTATGTTCTTGTCTTCCAACAGTTTGTCGTAGTTTGATTTTGAAATAATGTAGTGCTTGTAGCTGTCGGGCGTGATGTCATCGAACACCTCGCCGGCAATTATCACCGACTCAATGTAGTTCTGCGCCATTTTGGCGTTCTTGAACTTGGTTACTATCACAACGTTATAATCCTCGTTAAGCCGCTGGTTACTTACATCAAAGTTCAGAAAATCAAAGTATTCGTCGTTAAAGTCGATAAGGTTGAATTTGATTTTGTTGTCGTCAAGTTTGCTATTGACGCACGCCACCATATAATAATAGGTCTCGGCGGCATTGTAGTTGAAAAGTGTGATGTCGAGCGTGTCGTAGGCCAGCTGCTCGGCCGCCAGCTGCTCACGCAGAAGCTCCTCTTCGGTTTTCTCCTCATAGACATGCGGCTTGCGGTTCAGCGCGGCAATTACCTCGCGGGCGTAAGTGCTCTCCTCGTTCTTTGGATACTTGGTGATAAAGGCTTTTAGCGCCTGTTCAAATGTTGCGGTGTCGGTATTCTTGCCCGAGCAAAGAGTGCTTAACAGGGCGAATTTCGGGATGAGCCGACTCTCAGGGTATGCCGAATCAACGTAATTGTAGGTGTTGGTCACCTGGTCGCAGTCGCCGTTGATGAAGAACTTGTATGTGGCCTGATACATAAAGTTCAGCTGATTGTCAGCACGTTCAAGCTCTTTGTAATAATCTGGGTTGTTTAGGATTTTTGCGTAATCAGTATCCGGATAATCGTTGATGATTCGGTTCTTGCAGGCCTCGGCGTTCGGATAGTCTTTTTGCAGAAGATATACCTTATACATATTGAACAGAGCCGACACTGTTTGCTCCGAATTGGGATATTTCTTCAGATAATCCTCAAATGCGCTTATTGACAGCGGAAGGTCGGCGAACTTGTCTTTGTAGATGACGCCCAAATCGAAATAAGCGGCTTCCTCTTTGGCTTCAGATACCTGATAGGCCGAGTCGGTCAGCGGAATGTCAACCAGATAGTACTCGCGTGTTTTGTTGTCCAAATCTTTCTTCTTGTCCTCCTCTGTTTCCTCGTTTCCGTAGGCGTCGTAATCATCAAAGTCGAGTACGGTTTTGTTGCTGCGCCGCCAGTTGTCCTCCAGCTTGCGACCGCCCCATTTTTTGCTGAACTCCGACTGTCCCAAGCTCAGCGATGACTGGTTGTAGAAATACCATTTGCCGCCGGTGTTGGAGTTCTGTCTCGACATCTGTTGGGCTTGTGCCAATTCGTTTTTCTGTTGGGCCTCACGACTCTTGGCGGCTTCTTCCTCAGCCTTCACGGCGTTTATCTTTTGGTCGATGATGCGGTTGCGTTCCGCTTCCGACATTTTAGCCAGCTTTTGCAAACTGTCTTCGCGGCTGATAGTCTCAAGGCAGCGGACAAGGTCGGTCAGATTGTCGGTTTTGCGTTTTATCAGCTTGTAGTTTGGATACTCACGAGGCAGGTTAACCATAGCGCTGTCATAGTACAACTGGGCTTTGCGATAGTCGGGCTTGTCGAAATAGATGTCGGCCACAGCCAGATACGACACGCTCTTCTGGTTGGTGTTGACGGTGCTTGTGGCAATCGACTGCTTGTAGTACCACAGCGCATCATCGTCGCGCATCTCGTTATAAGCGATGTTGCCCAACGCATAGTATATCTGGTCAAGATACTCGGTGTTCTTCTCGTCTTTCAGCATCTTGTTGAGCACGCGCTGCAGCTGGTCGCTGTTGCCCGTCTCGCTGTTGTAGATGCTGGCCTTGTTGATGCTTGCGTTGAAGGTGTATTTGTAATCGGGGTTCTTGTCGATAACCTTCTGATACCACTCGCTGGCCTTACGGCTCTCCTCGTTCAGCTGGTATAGTTGAGCCAGAATGTACATCATGCGCACCTTGTCGCGCTTGTTACGGCGAATTGTCTTTATGGCGTCCTCAAGATACGGAATGGCATCGGTGTAGCGCTCCTGGCGAATCATAATGTCGGCCTGTGTGGCGTTAAGCGGCGACATCATCTTTTTCGACACTTTGCTCATGTCGCCGGTTATGGTGTTCAGAAAGTCCTGCGCCTGGTCGTATTTTTCCATTTCGGTGTAGCACCGCGCCAGCCAGATGTAGGCTTCGGTCTTGGTGTCCTGGTCATCGTACTGACGGACAATGGAGGTGAACTGCTCAACGGCTGCGTAATAGTCCTGCTTTACCGTCAGTGCCTTGCCGTTCAGCATCTCAGCATCGTCAATCCACTTCACGTATTCGTATTTGTTCATGAACGCCTTCTGCTTGTCCGACAGTTTTTTCCCTTTTTTCTGGTTCGGCTTGACAGTTATGGAGTGCTTGCGTACGCATTTCTCACTTTTCTCGATTACACGGTTCATGTCGCCGTACGATGTCAGCGCGGCCTCTTTGTCGCTATACACAAACATGGGCAGAATGAGCGCGAAGTTCTCGTCGTGTGCAGAGTA
This sequence comes from Salinivirgaceae bacterium, assembly GCA_017617355.1. Taxonomy (GTDB): domain Bacteria; phylum Bacteroidota; class Bacteroidia; order Bacteroidales; family SZUA-534; genus RUG13583. The sequence goes on from JAFZWI010000140.1 coordinate 15,448, forward strand.
GATGTTCTCCATGCCCGACTTGAACGCCTCGTTGCCATTGAAATAGACATTGTATTTCGATGTGGTGTTATGATAGGCGCGTCGCAGCGGTGTGTTTTTGTTAGGCGCACAGCAAACCAACACGGCGGTTGCGGCCGCCGCGCTCACACTCAAAATGATTCTGCTGAAATTCGACACAAAAGATTCCTTATTTCTTTATGGTGCAAAAATAGTTTTTTAGGCGTGTTATGAAAATCGAATGCTGATTTTTCAGAACCGCCCGCATTTTTGTGAGTTAAAAGAACGGACTGGCGGGGTAAATATTGCGGCTCTAGAGGAACCTCAATTCTAAACTCTCAATATCTGATACCCCATTTATTCAAAACTTAGTATATTTGCTATCCAAAAAAACGAATCCTGATGTCGGACAACAAATCGGCCAATAGTTTCATTTTGCAAGTGGGGGCGCTGCTTGGAGTCACTTTCGCAGCTATTATTTACATAGCACATCTGCGCGGAATGAGTCACGCGCCCGGCGATAACATCTCCTGGCTGAACATGATTGTCTTTGTATTTGTTGTCACGGTGTCGGCAAGGCAGTACCGTGAAAATGCCGAGGGCGAGGGATTTAACTATCAGCGCGCCTTCATTTACATCAACAAGCTGAATATCATCAGCGCGGTAATGCTGTCGGTTTTCGGCTACTTCTATTACAAAAGCATCGCGCCCGGCGATATCCAAATAATTATAGACCAGGCCGAAACGATGTTTGCCGAGCGCGGCATGATGAGCAGCGAACAAACCGAAGCCCTGCTTCAGATTTACCGTCAGACCATATCGGGCGGCACAATGGCTTTTGTGATGCTCATGTTCCAGCTTGTCGGCGGCGGTTTCTTCAGCCTGTTTTTGGCTAATGCTGTAAAATGGCGCAAACGAATAATAATCAGTTAATTATAAAGATATGAATATAAGCGTTGTCATCCCTTTATATAACGAGGAAGAATCGATAAACGAACTTGTGGCTTGGATAGCTAAAGTAATGTACGACAATAATTACACCTACGAGATTGTGATTGTCGACGACGGCAGCACTGACAATTCGTGGAACGAGATTGTGAAACTGACCGAGGAGTATGGCTCGGTGCGGGCTTTGCGCTTTCGTCGCAACTACGGCAAGTCGGCGGCTTTGTTCTGCGGCTTCCGTGAGGCTGAAGGTGATGTTGTATTCACCCTTGACGCCGACCTTCAGGACAGCCCCGACGAGATTCCGGCAATGTACCGCATGATTACTGTCGACAATTTCGACCTAGTATCGGGTTGGAAAAAGAAACGTCACGACCCCATAACCAAAACCATTCCAAGCAAATTCTACAACTGGGTGGCTCGCAAAACCACAGGCATCAACCTTCACGACATGAACTGCGGACTGAAGGCCTACCGCCGCGATGTGGTGAAATCGATTGAGGTTTACGGCGAGATGCACCGCTACATTCCGGTGCTGGCAAAGCAAGCGGGTTTCGACAAAATTGGAGAGAAGGTGGTGGCGCACCAGGCACGCAAATACGGTGTCACAAAATTTGGCATCGAGCGCTTCATCAACGGCTTCCTCGACCTTATGTCGATACTGTTTATGACCAAATTCGGCAAAAAACCGATGCACTTGTTCGGCACTATTGGCGTATTCATCTTCTTTGTCGGATTTGTGGCAGCTGTGGTTGTGGGAGCGTTGAAACTTGTGGCGTTGTCGCGCGGTATTTCGGCTCCGCTCGTAACCAGCAGCCCTTATTTCTACTTGTCGCTGACCTGCATGATTCTAGGCACACAGCTTTTCCTGACGGGCTTTTTGGGCGAGCTTGTGTCGCGCAGCTCAAACGACCGCAACAACTACCAGATTAAAGAAACAATAGACTGATAACGATGAGACGCTTATTGCTGATTGGAATCATAATGAGTTGCTGCATGGCATTATCGGCGCAGACGGCAATCGACACAAGCCGCGTGACGCTCGACCGCAGCCATTTGTTCAACCGCTTTTATATCGACAGCACACAGCTGACTGTCAGCCAATTGGCCGTGGCCTGCGGAGCCAACGAACCTGCCGCCGACATGTTTGGTAAGGCACAGGAGTCAAGATTTTTTGGCACGCTGTTCTGCATTGTTGGCGGTGCGCTGGTTCTCTATCCTGCAATCAGCTGCATTTGGGACGACTCACCGAACGTGCCAATGGCTGTTGCCGGAGGTTGTATGGCACTAATTTCGATACCTATTTTCATAAACTATAACCGGCAGTCGCGAGAGGCTTATCGGCTTATGCATCAGCAATATATACCACCTAAGGAAGATGATGCCGATATAAGCTTGAACATCGGAATGACACAAAACGGTGTCGGTTTTTGCCTTAGATTTTGAAACAGAAGCATTAAAGCTATGAAGATAGACATCGAAAAGTTGAAGCCTTTTGTCAAGTACTTGAAAAACAAGTTCGTGATAGCAACCGCCATTTTTGCTGTCTGGATTACGTTTTTCGACCAGAACAATCTTCTTAGCCGCATTTCGAGCGTGAGAAACTTGCGCCAAATGGAGAAGCAGAAGGAGTATTACGCAAAGAAGATAGAGGAAGACGCGCGTCACACCAACGAATTGCTGTCCGACGACAAAAACCTTGAGAAATTCGCCCGTGAGCAATATCTGATGAAAAAGCCCGACGAGGATGTTTTTGTGATTGTCGAGAAATAATTTTCAGCCGAGAATTTATAGTTATAAGTTAAAAAGGCATAAGGCAAAAGGCATAAGCGGTTGAATCACGAATTGCGAGCTGATATTCAAATTATTATACAGCAATCACTAATCATTAATCATTAATCACTTTACCGTTATCGTCATCGTTAGTGTTATCGTTTTTGGTTTCTGTTAACGTTAATTCAGCACACCACTTCAACTAGGCTTCCGCCAGTTTTATCCTTTGTTACAATCAGTTGTTTGTCAATACGTTTCAACTCGTCAACGTGCGAGATGATACCCACAAGTTTGTTGCCCTCGGTGAGGCTGTTGAGGGCCTTCAATGCTTGCTCAAGCGAGTCGCTGTCGAGTGAACCGAAACCTTCGTCAACAAACATTGTGTCGAGTTGTATGCCGCCTGCGTTCGACTGAATCTCGTCGCTAAGGCCTAGAGCCAATGACAGCGACGCCTTGAACGATTCACCGCCCGACAGTGTCCTTACGTCGCGCTCGGTGCCATTGTAATGGTCAATCACGTTTAGGTCCAAACCGCTTTGAGCGCTGTTGTTTATGGCTAACTCATTGCGTTTTAGCTCGTACTGGCCGTTCGACATTATCATAAAGCGGATGTTGGCGCGACTTATTATGCGGTCGAAAAACGACATTTGAACGTATGTTTCAAATTGAATTTTCTGCTTTCCGCTGATGCTTCCGGAGGCTGTCTGGCTCAGTGCGTTTTTCCACTGATACTCGGTTTGCAGGGCTTGCAGTTTTGCACCAGTGGCCTCAATGCTTTCCAGACTTTTCGAATTCGAATTGTAGCGAAATTCAAGTTGCTGATGTATCTGCTTCTTTGTATTTATTTCAGTTTCAATTTGTTGCTTGGCGGATAGCAACTCATCCTTGTTGGTTTTGCTACCGTCTTTTGTTTGGTCTTGCAGTCCTTTAATTATGCCGGTCAGTTGCTGTATTTCTTTGTCGCATTTGTTGTAATTCTCTGTTGCACTGTTTATTGCGGTGTCGATAGCCGCACGCTCACTTTCTAGTTTCTGAATCTCGGTTTGTGCGGCCTGCTTGCTAGCGAATTCCAATTCTTTCTTCATTGTCGCTATGGCTTCGTCGGTAGCTTTACGTTGCGCCTCAAGTCCCGAAATCTGCGCAGCAAGGTCGGCTGCACGTTTTTTTTCAGCATCGGTTTGGTTCTGCAGTTGAGGTATAATCTCATCGTTAAGTTTTTTGCGACGCTCAATGCCTGCCTGCATTTTCGCAATATCGTTCTTTATGTTTTGCAATCGCTGTGTTGCCGCATTTTTCTCATTGTTAATCGTTTCATTGGCAACGTTTTGCGTTTCGTTACCAAAAATGTCGGCAATCTGCTTTTTCACATTTTCAGCCAGCGATTCGCATTTGGCTTTTTGCTCGCTGCACTTTATCTGCCCATTGTTAACACGTCCGTCACACTCGTCAAACTTAGCTTTCAACTCCTTAACTTCCTCTTTAGTTGGCGCATTTTCAGGCATTACGGCAATTTTTGGATGATGAGTTGAGCCGCATACCGGACAAGGCAGCCCGTCTTTCAGCTCCTGCGCCAGAATGCCTGCTTGTGAGAGAAGAAAAAGTTCGTTTTTGCTCTCATATTCAGCGAGTTTCGTTTTTCTCTCAATAATGAGTTTTTCCAGGAGCTCTTGCCATTTCTTCAAGTTGCCAGTTTCTGATAAAAGGGTGTTTTGCGCCTCAATCAGCGCTGACAGCTGTGTCAACTTACGTTCCACTTCCTTTTGCTCCGATTCCAACTTGGCTTTCTGTTCCGCTGCGTTTTCCAATTGTGCGAACTCTGTTTTCAGCGTTTCAAGTCTGGCCGTAAAGTCGGTTGCGTTTTTTTCAGCCGTTGCCTTGCCGTTTGTGGCGGTCTGCAAATCTAATACAAGTTTTTTGAGCTGATTTTCAGTATTTTCAAGAGCATCATATTTGCCCAAGGCAGCATTTATTTGCGCAATACGGCCGGTTTTTGTTTCCTGCTCGGGTTTGCGGGCCTCGGCCGCCAGCTTCTGGCTTTCCAGATTTTTCAGCAACTGTGTCTTTTGCTCGAGTACTATTTTGCTTTCATTAAGCGATTTAACATCGGCTTCGTATTTCTCCTGAACGGCAATATTTTTTTCAATAGCTATCCGTTTTTTGTCCAATTCGGTCAGCTCCGCATCAATCGCGGTCTTGGTTTCGGCATCGCGCTGGAGTTGTTGGCGCAATTGCTCAACAACCAATTCAGGAGGTTGGTTCTCGGTGTCAAAATCCTCAATAACAACATCCTTGATATATTGGCTGACACTTTGTTTGGCTTTGTCGAGTTCAGACCAAACCTTCTTCACTTCGCTTTGAAGCTCCTCCTGAAAATGCTTGTAGATGTCGGTTTTGAAAATCTCTCGGAATATTTCGATGCGGTCTTTGGTCGATGTTGTTATCATCTTCATAAAATCGCCTTGGGCAATCATTGCAATACTTTTGAACTGGTCGCAAGTCACTCCAATGATTTCGTTGATTTTCGCATCGACTTCTTTCGATTTTGTAATAATCTGTCCGTCAGGAGTTTTAAGAACGACACTCTCGTTTTCTGTGATGACTCCCTCGCCGCGCATTTTCGGACGTTCGTACGGCGGGTTGCGGCGTATGAAGTATTGCCGGCTGGCATATTCAAATTCCAGCTCGACAAACGTTTCTGTCTCATTCTTAGCATATTTCGAGCGCATCATTTTGGCTTCGCGGGTCGAGCCGCTTGCTTCTCCATAGAGCGCGTAAACTATTGCGTCGAAGATAGTTGTCTTGCCTGCGCCGGTGTTTCCGGTTATCAGATACAGGCCATTTCGCCCAAGTTTTGCAAAGTCGATGACTGTGGCGGTGGCGTATGGTCCGAAGGCCGATATTGTGAGTTTTCGTGGTAGCATATCGTTTATTCTCTGTTTTGTACTCTTTCCATTATCTCGTTTATAAACGACTGTTGCTCAGTCGTTAGTGACGATTCGCCGTTCTGCATCTCATAAAATTCGGCAAATAGTTCGGTGGGTGTTTTCTGCTTTGTGGTGTCGATTTTGTTCACCACAATGCTTTTGGTCTGCGTGCGCTTGTTGTCGTAGCGCAACTCCATAATGTTAGGATATATTTCCCGAAGATTGTTGATTGCGAAAGGTATTTCGTTCTCGTCGGTCAGTGTTACACGGACGAACCCTTCGCGTTCTGGTTTGCCGTTGTAGTATTGAAGCGCCGTCAGCTCGTTGTAGGAGCCTCGTAAATCAACCCAGTCGTGCAAATGCGAAGTAGGTATATATTCAAACATAACAGCACCATTCGCGTCCATGTCGGCTATCGTAATTGTCTTTTTATCATTCACTTCGGAGAACGAATATTTGAGCGGGCTGCCGCTGTACCTTATTGTCGGCCGTTCGCAGCTTTGAGGGCGGTGCAGATGACCGAGAGCCACATAATCGAAATCAGCAAACACCTGAGCGTCAACATTATCCAGCCCGCCGACAATGGTTTCTTCCGATTCGGAGCGTACGGCGTTGGTTACAAACTGATGGCAGATGAGCACGTTGCGCATAGTCTTGTCTATATTCATACTGGCAATGGCCAGTCGCATTGCATCGGTGTATGAGTTAATCTCCTCGTTCTCAAAAAAATGACGGACAGCCACAGGTTTGATGAACGGCAGCATATAGAACGCCACCGGCCCGTCTTTGTCGCTGATAATCACTGGTTTTACGGTGCCGTCGTAAACTGGCGACAGATGTATGTTCTGGCGGCCCATTATCTGCGCGCCAAAGGCTATTCGCTCGGGCGAGTCGTGATTGCCGCTTATGATGAAGATGTGCGCATCGGGAGTTGCTGATTCTGTGAGTTTTGTCAGGAACCAGTCGAACACTTGTACCGCCTCGGCCGACGGCACGCTTTTATCATAAACATCGCCTGCAATCAGCACAGCGTCAGGCTTTTGCTGCTGCACTACATCGCAAATTTGGCCAAGAACGTGCCGCTGCTCATCAATCATTGAAAATCCGTTCACGTGCTTGCCAATATGTAAATCAGATGTATGTAAGAGCTTCATTATTAAGTGATAAGAGATAAGTGAAATGTTACAAGTTATAAGTGATATGTTTTAAGTTAAAAAGGCATAAGGCAAAAGGCATAAGTGATAAGTTAAAAGTTTAGATGTTTAGAAGTTTAGAGTTTAGATGTAGAGACGTGGCGTGCCGCGTCTTTGTTTACGTTTAAGTTTGTTGTTTACGTTAGCGTCAGTGTTTAGTGTCAGTGTTATCGTTTTTTAATGCGCATCAAGCCAGTTCTCGCCGGTTCCAACTTCGGCTGTGAGCGGGATGCTGAGGCTCATAGCGCCTTCCATTTCTTGTTTCACAATGGCGGAGAGTTGCTCGGTTTCGCCGGGGGCAACATCAAAAACAAGCTCGTCGTGAACCTGCATAATCATTTTCGATTTCAGCCCCAACTCGTTCATTTTCCGATATATGGCAATCATTGCAATCTTGATAATATCCGCAGCCGTGCCTTGAATGGGCGCGTTTATGGCGTTCCGTTCGGCGGCGCTGCGCACAAGGCTGTTTGCCGATTGCAAGTCGGGCAGGTAGCGGCGGCGGTGGCAAAGCGTTTCAGTGTAGCCGCAGTCGCGGGCTCGCATTATGCTTTGGTCCATATACTGCTTCACGCCCGGGAAGCTCGCAAAATAGCTGTCGATAATTGCTTTTGCCTCGCCAACCTTGATGCCGGTGTTCTGCGCCAGGCCAAACGACGATATGCCGTAGATGATGCCGAAATTGGCGCTTTTGGCTTTGCGCCGCTGCTCGCGCGACACATTCTCTATCGGCTCGTGGAACAGCCGAGAGGCGGTGGCGGCGTGAATGTCCTGATTGGCGCGGAAAGCCGCTACCATAGCCGCATCCTGGCTTAGGTGCGCCATAAGCCGCAGCTCCACTTGCGAATAGTCGGCAGCCAAAATGCACCCTTCGGGATTGGTGGCCACAAACACTTTGCGAACCAGTCGCCCAATCTCCTCACGAACAGGAATATTTTGCAGATTCGGGTTGGTGGAACTCAGTCGTCCGGTAACCGTAATCGTCTGATTATAAGATGTGTGTATGCGGCCAGTTTTGTGATGCACCATTTGTGGCAGAGCCTCTACGTAGGTTGACAAAAGTTTTTTGAGCGACCTGAATTCCAGAATCAGCGGCACTATCTCGTGTTTGTCTTTCAGCTTCTCGAGCACATCCTCGGCCGTTGACTGCTGCTTTGTTTTGTCTGGGTTTTTGCCGTTGATTTCCAAGTGGTTGAACAACACATCGCTTAGTTGCTTGGGTGATGAGATGTTGAACACCATTCCGGCGGCATTGTATATTTTTTGTTCAATCTCGGCAATGCTTTCGCGAAGCTCCACCGCGTAATTGTTTAGCACTGACGTGTCGATTTTAACGCCCGTGTATTCCATATCAGATAGCACGGGGATAAGTGGAGTCTCCACGTTGAAGAACAAATCGAGCATATTGGCTGTGCGCAGTTCAGCTTCCAGCAAGGGTTTCAGGCGGAAAGTCACATCAGCGTCCTCGCAGGCGTAGTCGCGGAGCAAGCCAAGCTCAACCGTGCGCATCGATGTCTGTGCGGAGCCGCGTTTTCCGATAAGTTCCTCGGTTTTTATAGTGCTGTAAGTCAGATATTTCTCAGCTAAAATGTCAAGGTTGTGCCGTTGCTCAGGTTGTAGAAGGTAGTGGGCCACCATGGTGTCGAACAGGCGTCCGCGCACCTCCACGCCGTAGTTTTTCAAAACCGAAATGTCATATTTTAGGTTCTGGCCTATTTTCAGAATCTCACTGTTGGTGAAAAACGGCTTAAAGCGGTCAACAATGGCCTGAGCCTCAGTATTATCGGCGGGAACAGGAACCAGCCAGCCGCTTTTCTCGCTTGCACTGAACGACATTGCTACCAGTTCGGCATCGTGAATGTCGAGAGAGGTCGTCTCGGTGTCGAAACAAACCTCCTTACAACCAAGCAGATACTGCACAAGTTGCTGCTGCTCGTCGGCTGTCTGCGCAATGCGGTAGTCAGGTTTTACATCTTTTATGGTTTGCAGCTTTGGAGTGGCAGGCGCATCAGGTGTGTCGCCAAAATCGAACAGAGAGCCTTGAAGCGGGTCGGACGAAGATGTCTTAACCCTTGTAGGTGAGGCCTGTACTAATGTTCTGCTCAACATGTTACGGAATTCCAATTCTGCGAATAGGTCTGTAAGTTTTGCTTGGTCAGGCTCTTCGCGCTTAAACTCTTCAGCCTTAAATTCGACGGGAGAGTTAGTGTTTATGGTGGCAAGAACCTTCGATAGGGCTATCTGGTCGCGGAACGACTCCAGGTTTTCCTTCTGCTTGCCTTTTATCTTGTCAAGGTTTTCGTAAATGCCCTCAATGGAGCCGAAATCGGTTATCAGCTTTTCGGCGCTTTTAGGCCCTACGCCCGGACAACCAGGAATGTTATCCGATGTGTCACCCATAAGTCCCAACAAATCAATGATATGGTCGGGTGTAACGGCAAACTTCGCCTTCACACCGGCGGCATCCCAAATCTCAACATCGCCGCCAGCCCGGCCGGGTTTGTAAACAAAAACATTGTCGCGGACAAGCTGCGCGTAATCTTTGTCGGGTGTCATCATATAAACCGTAAAACCCTCAGCGGCAGCCTTATGAGCAAGAGTTCCTATTATGTCGTCGGCCTCAAAACCCTGCACCTCCACAACTGGAATCCGCAGTGCGCTGATAATCTGTTTGATAAGCGGAATGGCCACGCGCATATCCTCCGGCATAGCCTCGCGGTTGGCCTTGTATTCGGCATACATCTCGTGCCTGAAAGTGGGTCCGTGCGGGTCGAAAACAACACCAATGTGGCTCGGATTCTCCTTTTGCAAAACATCGAGCAAAGTGTTGGTGAAGCCGAACACAGCCGAGGTGTTCACTCCCTTTGAGTTGATGCGCGGATTCTTGATGAATGCATAATATGCGCGGTAAGTCAATGCGTAAGCATCAAGCAGGAATAGAGTTTTGTCTGACATAAAAATCGATTTTTAAATCAAGCTAAAGTAGGAAAAAGAAATTTTTCATTTTCATTTTTTCATTCTTTTCGTACCTTTCGCAACTTTTTGAATTATGTGTAGCAAACGAAACGAAAACCAAAAATCAAATAATATGAGAAAAGTAAAGCATTTCATTTTAGCATTTGCAACCCTGTTTGCAACAACAATGACAATGGCCCAGAACGGTTTTAATTATCAGGCGGTTATCCGTGATGCCGACGGCAACCTTGTTGCCGACCAGAACATAACGATTCGCATCTCGCTTATGAGCGGAACCACCACTCTCTATCAGGAGAAGTTGGCGACAACAACCAACGCCTACGGCGTGGCATCGGTTGTGGTTGGCACAGGCACTCCGCTGACCGGCTCATTTTCGGGCA
>JAFZWI010000141.1 GCA_017617355.1 Salinivirgaceae bacterium
ATGGAAATGCTCCGTACCATCGACAACAATGTACGAGGCGTTCCGGTGGTTTTCCCAATACATCCGCGTACCAAACAAAAACTCGACGGTGCCAACTGTAACTTCAAAAATATCAGGTTTATTCAGCCAATGGGCTATCTTGAGTTTATCTATCTTGTAAAACACTCATTAGCAGTGATTACCGATTCGGGCGGCATAACCGAGGAGACCACCATTATGCACATTCCTTGCCTTACGCTACGCGACAACACAGAGCGTCCCGAAACGTGCTCAATCGGCACAAACGAGCTGATTGGAACCAATCCGAAGAACATTGTGCCGGCTTTAAAACGTTTGTTTTCAGGTGAATGGAAAACAGGTGACATCCCCGAACTTTGGGACGGACACACATCTGAAAGAATTATCGATATTCTTCTGAAAATCAACAATATTCGGTGATTAATTATGAAGATATTGGTAATCACACAGCATATTTCCCCAATCCAAACTCCACACGTAATGTGTTTGGCCAATAATTTGCACTTATATGGAATCACCTAAAATAGGTTGCCTAAAATAGGTTGTCTAAAGTAGGCTGATTCAAATATGTTTTTTATATTTGCGGAAAACCTTAGGTTATGAAAGAAAATCCGTTCTTAGTTCGGGGTTATGCGTCTCCAGAGCTCTTCTGCGATAGGGAAAGCGAGACTGACATCTTGCTGTCGAATATACAAAACGGGGTCGATACAACGTTGATTTCTCCTCGAAAATATGGAAAAACGGGGCTGATTTTTCATACTTTCCGCAAGATTCTTGATGAAAAATTGCCAATTAGCGGCATTTATGTTGATATTTTTGCCACACTATCGCTAAAAGATTTTATTAAAGCACTGTCGGAGGCGATTCTTGTCGAATTTCCAGAAAAAACTAGCATAGGTGGAAAATTTTTGACGCTGCTCAAAGGTTATCGGCCAATCATAAGCTACGACCCGGCAAACGGAATGCCGCAATTGGAGTTCAATTTCGCCTCGCCAAATGAAAAAGAGTACACGCTGAAAGGCTTGTTGAACTTTTTAAATGTTCAGAAACAACACGTTGCGCTCGCTATCGACGAGTTTCAGCAGATAACAGAGTACCCCGAAAAGAATGTTGAGGCGTTGTTGCGGACCTACACACAGCAGATGCATAATATTAGTTTTATTTATTGCGGCAGTAAGAAAACGATTATGGCCCAGATATTTTCCGATGCTGCACGTCCGTTTTATTCAAGCACACGCCAGCTGTCGCTTGATAAGATTGATTCTGACAAATATTCGGCATTTATCCGCGAGAAATTTTTACCAGTCACGGTTGATGACGATGCCATGAATTATATTTTGGAGTGGACACGTCGGCATACTTTTTATACTCAATCGCTTTGTAATGAGATATTTGCCATGCGCCCCCAAGCCGTGTCGATAGATGTTGCTCGTAAGGCGAGCCGTGAGATTTTAGAAAAAGAAACATCCAATTTCTTGCAGATTCGCAGTTTGGTGACCGACCAGCAGTGGCGGTTGCTCATCGCCATTGCTAAAGAACAATCGGTAAGAAGTGTGGCTTCGGCTGAATTTTTGGCAAAATACCATATCGGCAGTGCTACAAACGCCCGCCGCAATCTTGAATCGTTGACCGAAAAAGAATTGCTGCTTGAAACAATCACACCCACCGAGCGGACGTATTTTGTATATAATGTGTTCCTTTCTCGTTGGTTGGAACGTACGTATTAGCTTGAAAACTAATGAATATACTTGTTATCACACAGCATATTTTCCCAATCCAAACGCCACGCTCTATTCGTAGCACCGAACTGATTAAGGAATTGGCGCGGCGCGGTCACAAACTAACGGTTTATGCTGTTCTTGGCGATTACGATTATCGTCATTTTGAGCAAAAATACAACCTGAAGGTGAAAAATATCCCAATTCATTGGGAATTAGCTCCTTACAACAGCGACGGCACAGCGAAAAGGAATTTTATCGATAAAGTTACCGGTCGGCTTTTCCGCAAATTTGAGTTTCCGCTAATGGAATTCTATCGTAGAATCCCCGGCATCATAAAGTCCGAAAAGCCGTTCGACGCTCTGATTTCGATTGCCGCCCCGCATCACATTCATTGGGGCTGCGCCCGTGCAAAAGCGAAATATCCGCAACAGTTCCCAAAAGTCTGGATTGCCGACTGCGGCGACCCGTTTATGAAAAATGGAACATCGAAGGAGCATCTGCCATTTTTTGCGAAGTATGAGCGCGCATTCTGCAAGGAGTGCGACTATATTACCGTGCCGATTGAAAACGCCAAAGCAGCCTACTACCCCGAATTCAGGGATAAAATACGAGTGATTCCGCAAGGTTTCGATTTCGATTTGAACTCTATCGGACAAACGTCTGTAAAGAACGACGTGCCGACTTTCGCTTTCGCAGGAATGTTTTATGCCGACATCAGGAATCCCAAATTGTTCCTTGAATATCTGTCATCTGTCAAAAATGATTTTCGATTTGTTGTTTATACCCGGTTCGATAGTCTTTTGGCGGATTTCAAAGAAAAGTTAGGTGATAGGTTGATTGTTAAATCGCCAATTCCTCGTTCCGAACTCATTGAAGAACTGCGGAAAATGGATTTTTTGGTGAATATCAGCAACGCCAACAGTCCCAATCAGTTACCCAGTAAATTGATTGACTATGGAATAGCGGGCAGACCTATTTTAGACATCAATCCGCAAAGTCCCGACAAGCAACAGATAGACGCTTTTCTAAATGGTGATTATTCGACGGCATTGAAAATTGAGAATCTTCAAGATTACCACATTGCGAATGTTGTGGATAAGTTTGAGAGGTTGCTTTCGAAAGTTGCTGAGTGATAAACTTAAGCGCATCCCACAAAAAAAGCCGATTTTCATCGGCTTCTATTTTTGCTCCCCTTCTTGTCCCGATGGCTATCGGGATTGAACCAAGGCCCCCCTGATTAACAGTTAGGTGTGTCATATTTTGCAAGAAGTTTATCCAATATTTGTGGATACTTTTTCAAATTGCGGATATAGGTTTTGCTTTTCATCTTCTTTATATGGGATTCAATCATACGTGCTTGTGTCCTGTTTTTGCATTCAAGTGTTAAGAATACAACCCAGTCATTTGTTCGAGAAGTGAAAGCTCCTGCAAAAAAATGAGAGTTATGCTCCGCTAATCTGTTTTCGACATCAAAGGTTTCACCAATATAGAAACTGTCGGATGTTTGACTATAAAGAATATATACAAAATGCTTGTTCATCCCACAAAAAAAGCCGATTTTCATCGGCTTCTATTTTTGCTCCCCTTCTTGGACTTGAACCAAGGACCCCCTGATTAACAGTCAGGTGCTCTAACCAACTGAGCTAAAGAGGAATTTTCCAACAATGTCGGGTAATCCCTTAATTGCGGGTGCAAAAATAGGCGAGCGTTTCTAATTTGCAAAACTTTTTTTCAAAAAAATCGAATGGTTGTTTTCGAACAACATTTATGTGGCGCAGGTGTTCATTTTTACCATTATCAGACACGCAAAAATGTATTATCTTGCCACGAAAAACATTTGTAATGCAATATATTGAAACTCAGTTGACTTTTAGTCCGACAACACCCGATAACCGCGAGATTCTGACCGCGCTGCTTGCCGAAGTCGGATACGATAGTTTTATGGAGACGCCTTCAGGTTTGTCGGCGTATATCTCAGCCAACATGTTCGACGAGTCGGCAACTGCTGCAGCGGTGGAGCCTGTGGCGGCAATATTTGAGAAATTGGATATTGAGAGCAAACCTGTGCCTGATGTTGACTGGAACGCCGAATGGGAAAAGAGTTTCACGCCGATAACCGTTGCTGGAAAATGCCGCATCCGTGCTCCTTTTCACGATTTCGACTCTAATTATCAGCTCGATATTATTATTGAACCGAAAATGGCTTTTGGCACGGGGCATCATGCCACTACCACGCTGATGATTCAGCAATTGTTTGATATTCAGCTCAGCGGAAAAACTCTTCTCGATATGGGCTGCGGAACGGGAGTACTTGCCATTGCCGCTAAAAAACTTGGCGCTGGCCGTGTCATGGCTATCGATATCGACCATTGGTCGGTTGAGAACGCACGTGAAAACGCTGCGCGTAACAATGTTGAACTGACGGTTGTGGAAGGCGGAGTGGAGGCCGTTAATGGCACGTTCGATATCATTCTGGCCAACATCAATCGCAACATTCTGCTCGACCAGATGCCTACATACAGTCGCTCGCTTACGGCAGGAGGGACGCTGTGTTTGAGTGGGTTTTACAAGTCGGATGTTGCGATTCTGACGGAAAAGGCGCAATCACTTGATTTGCAGTCGGCCGGGCAGATTGAGCAGGACGAGTGGGTGTCACTGAAATTTTCAAAGCGATAGTTATTAATGGAATGAGCTATAAATCAAAAGGATAACAACTGTAAAATGACGATAGGATGAAAAAACTGATACTTCTAATTGTTGTGTGTTTAATGGCTGCGACCAACTTGCATGCGCAAACAAAAGCTTTCACGCCTGAGCCTTATGCCTTTATGGACGAGCTTAAGGCCTTCTTCGCCAAGTCAGATGCCAACTACGAGAGTGGCAAGCTGCTGTTGAAAGAGTTTGCGCCATATTGGCACGGCGGTTCGTTCACTGAGGAACAACAACAAAAAATCTATCAGGTTGCAAACCAAATGCTTGCAAAAAAAGCCCGCAACTTCCCGCACATGTTCAACTACATCAATGCGCTGCTTGTGTTCTGCGAGGAGGGAGGCACGCAACAGCCAAATTATACCGAGTGGTTCAACGGTCTGAACACTATTGCTTACGACAAATCGATGAAACTTAGCGATATAGACAAATACGTCCTCAGTATCATCTACATGCTCCGCGATAAGGCCATTTACACATCGGGCAGCCTGAAATGGATAAGTAGTAACAACCATTTCGAAATCAACAAGATAAACGATACCGTCTGCTACTATTTCAATAATCTCGATTTGAAGTGCATACAGCGCAAAGACAGCATCGTGATTTACAATACTAAAGGCATTTACAACCCTATCTCAAATGTCTGGAAGGGCGGTCAGGCCACTGTTTATTGGGACAAAGCCGGCATCTCGCGCGACACATCGTGGGCCGAAATCGACTCGTACAAGATATCACTCTCAAAAGCATCATATACTATTAAGGACGTGGTTTTCTATCATTTAGGATATTTCGACTATCCGCTTATGGGCGCCATAACCGACAAAGTAATGGAAACCACCAGCGCCAAAATTGTGTCGTACCCGCAGTTCCGTTCCGACGAGAAGACCTTTGACATCGAAAACCTTTTTGAAGACGTCCACTACTACGGTGGTTTCACTATCATGGGCGATAAGATTGCCGGAACCGGTACAAGCACCCAGCCGGCCCGAATAACCGTCATGCGCGATGTTCAATACATCAACGAAAAGGGCGACACCGTGATTGAGAAGCAGAAGTTCCTTGAGGCCTATTCGGAATATTTCGGTATTCGCAAAAAAGGATTCACATCGACCAACGCAAAAATCAATATCCGCATTGACCGCGACTCTATCTATCATCCGGGTCTGACGCTGAAATACTATGATGACCGCAAGGAGTTCAACCTAATTCGTGACAACAACCCGCAGAACATGTCACGAAGCCCTTACTACGACTCGTATCACAATATGGAAATGGACTTCGGACAGCTGAGCTGGAAGATGAACGACACCAAAATCTACTTCACAAACATCATCGGCAGCAGCATCAGTACCGCCAAATTCGAATCGGAGAATTATTTCAGTGCTGAGCGTTATTACGAGGACCAGGGTCTTGAGGACATACACCCTTACATCCAGCTCCGCAACTATGTGAAGCGAACAGGTTTGGACGAGTTCTATGCCGAAGATTTTTCGAAATTTATCCGTCAGGGTTTGGTTACAACCAAGCGGTTACTTATATCGCTGACTTACAAAGGAATAGTGGATTATGACTCGAAAACTGAATATTGCCGCGTGAAGCCGAAGCTCTACCGCTACCTCGACTGCATTGTGGACCGCATCGACTATGACTTGATTCACTTTGAGTCACAGACGACATCGGGTGCGGTGAACGCTGTGCTTAACCTGTATAACATGGATTTGGCCATTCAGGGTGTGCCCGAGGTGAGCGTGAGTGAGCGCCAGAACGTTACTTTCTACCCGACCAATCAGGAGATTCTGGTTAAGAAGAACTTGAGTTTCGATTTCGGCGGCACCATTGAAGCCGGTCTGTTCACTTTCTACGGCAGCAATTTCAAGTTCAACTACGATGATTTTATGGTTGAGCTGAACAATGTCGACTCGCTGAATATCAAGGTGAAAGCCGGACTCGACGGCTATGGGCGCCAGATGCTGTCGCAAGTGCAGAGCACCATTGAGAACATTACAGGAAAGCTGAAAATTGATGAGCCCGACAATAAATCGGGACGCAAGAACCTGTTGCAGTACCCGATTTTTGCCAGCGAGAAGGACTCGTATGTCTATTACGACGCACCGACGATTCAGGACGGCAAATACACCCGCGACACCTTCTATTTCCAAGTCTATCCGTATGTTATCGACAGTTTGAACAGCTTCTCGACCGAGAGTATGGGCTTCGACGGCGAGCTGCATTCGGCCGACATCATTCCGGTTATCAAGCAGAAACTTGTTGTTCAGGAGGATAACTCGCTCGGATTCCTGCAAGTGTCGCCTTCCGAAGGCTATCCGGCCTATCGCGGCAAGGGCCGCTATTACAGCATCTTGAAACTGAGCAACCAGGGCTTCCTCGGCAACGGTCGCATCGACTATCTCGACTCGAAAATCGAATCGGAGGATTTTGTATTCTTCCCCGATTCAACCAACGGCATAACAAAATCGATGACCATAGCCCAGAAGCCGGGCGCGCACACCGATGTCGCCGCCACGCGCGTCTATATGCACTGGGAGCCTTACAACGACAACATCGAATTTAAGGACCTCGGTCTGCCGATGCTTATGTATGGCGGACTTGTGGCCTTCAGCGGAAAGTTGAACTACACCCCCAAGAACATCAATGGCCGCGGACAGGTTGATGTCTATGAGGCGACACTCAAATCGGAGCGCTTCGATTTTGGTATTACAAACTTCACCAGCAAGAACACATCGCTTACTATAAGGTCGTATCAGCCAGAAAAACTGGCTATTTCGACCGAAAATCTTGAGGCCAATGTTGATATGTCGACCAAGATTGCCAATTTCAAATCGAACACCGGTAACGGTCGCATCGATTTCCCCGACAACCTCTACGCGGCTTGGGTTGAAGGCTTCTCGTGGAAAATGGTCGACAAGAAGATGCAGTTCACTTCGGCCAAAGCCACACGCGCCTTTGCCAATGGCCAGTTGCGCACTGTATCACCTGTCGATAATGAGACCCCAAAAGGTTCGTTCTTCCTGTCGACACACAAAGGGCAGGATTCACTCAACTGGATTTCGCCTGTTGCTGACTTCGACTTGAAAAACAATGTGTTATCGGCACATAAAGTCAAACTTATCGATGTAGCCGATGCACGCATCACTCCGGGCGACGGCGAGGTAACCATTCAGCCTATGGCCAAGATGCGAACGCTCAACAACGCCAAACTGACGGCCAACACCGAAACCAAATATCACAACTTCCAGAAGGTAGCTGTCGATGTTATGTCGCGCAAGCAGTACTACGGACACGGCGACTACACCTATACTGAGAACGACGGAACGATTGAGTACATCAGCTTTGACCCGATTACGGTCGACTCTACCGGCCAGTCTTTCGGCAAGGGAAAAGTGACTATGGAGGAGGATTTCAGTCTGTCGCCTGAGTTCAGCTACGTTGGCCTGGTTGAGATGCACGCCAACGACCCGTTGCTGCGTTACACTGGTTCGACAAAGATGCACCACGGCTGCCACCTGACCGAGAGCTGGATTAAGTTCGACGCCGAAGTGGACCCGAAGGATGTCTATATTCCGATTGACGACCAGCCGATGAGCCGTAGCGACGACTTCTTGATTTCGGGCGGTGTTATGGGCGTTGACACGGTTCACGTCTACCCGGCGTTCCTGTCGCCGCGCCGCTGGTACAGCAACGTTCCTGTAACGCCCGCCAAAGGCTATCTGCACTACAACAAGAAGCGCTGGTGTTACGAGATAGGTTCGAAAGAGCGAATGGAATATCCCGACAGTTTGGGTAATTATTTGTGCATCAATAAAAACGGCTGCACAATTAATTCTGACGGTGATATAAATCTGGTGGCCAATCTGGGCCGAATCGAAATGGTGAACAAGGGAACGACAAGCTACGACATTGATGCTGACAAGTATGTGCTCGACATGATTACGACCTTGAACTTCTACCTGCCGCCCGAGGCGCTGAAGCTTATCAGCGATACGCTTGCCGCCTTGAAACTCGGACCTTCGAGCCTGATGAGCAGCGTTTACACAAAGGGCGTGCGCGAGATTTTGGGCACGGCCGATGCCAACAAGATGTTCAACGAACAGAAGATTTTCGGGACACTGAAAGAGATTCCTGCGCCGCTGAACACTACCGTGATGCTCTCGGAGCTGCACATGATGTGGAACAAACGCTCGCGCTGCTGGCAGAGCACCGGCGATTTGGGTATCGGCAATATGAATGGAATGCAGATTAACAAGAAGGTGAAAGGCGTGTTTGAGATTGAACGCAAGCGCAGCGGCGACGGAATGACGCTCTATCTTGAGGTGCTGCCCGACCTGTGGTACTTCTTCAGCTACAAGCGCGGATTTATGCAGGTGCTCAGCAGTGACAAGACGTTCAACGACATAATCCACAACATAAAGGGTAGCGACCGCCGTCTGCCGGCCAAGCGCGGCGAGGCATCGTATATGTTCATGCTGGCCGAAAAGAAGAAGCTGAACGACTTTATGAAACACTTGGAAGGTGTTGAGGTTGAGGAAGATGAGAATATAGATTTTGAGGAGGGCGATGAAGGCGGAAATGCCGAACAAGAAGGTTCGGATGCTGAAACCGAATCAGAATCGGGAACTGAAACGGAGACAGAAAATGACAGCAAAGAATAAACTCAAACGGATTGCCATAAAGATTGGCAGCAACGTGCTGGCGCAAGCCGACGGCTCGCTCAATACAGCGCGTATCACAAATTTAGTGGAGCAGATTGCCGCTTTGCAAAAGGCTGGCACCGAGGTGATTGTGGTGTCGTCGGGGGCAGTGGCGGCTGGACGCGGAGAGGTGGCCGTGTCGAAGAAAACCGACCTTGTGGCCGCCAAACAGTTATGGGCCGCAGTGGGGCAGGTGAAACTGATGTCGCTTTACACACAACTCTTTGGAAAGCAAGGATTGCAGTGCGCTCAGGTGCTTACCACAAAAGAGAATTTCGGCGACCGCCGCCACTATCTGAACATGAAAAACTGCATCACAACGATGCTAGAAAACCATGTTATTCCCATTGTGAATGAGAATGATACAATATCAGTAACCGAGCTTATGTTTACTGACAACGACGAACTGTCGGGTCTCATTGCCTCGATGATGAACTGCGACTCGTTGTTTATCCTTTCGAACATCGACGGTGTGTTCACCGGCGCCCCTGACCAGCCCGACTCAAAGCTTATTCGCAAGATAGACACAGGATTCGCATCGCTGCAGAAATACATTGCACCTACAAAATCAGGGTTCGGGCGTGGCGGAATGCTTACCAAATGCTCGATTGCCGCCAAGATAGCTGGCGAGGGCATCAACGTGTTCATTGCCAATGGCACCCGCGACAACGTCTTGCTCGATATTGTTGAGGGTCGGCTGAAGGATTTCACCCACTTTATGCCGCACAGCAAGACCACCAGCGTTAAGAAGTGGTTGGCGCACTCGCAGTCGTTTGCCAAAGGTTTTGTGACTGTCAACCAAGGTGCAATGGAGGCGCTGACAGGAGACAAGGCCACCAGCCTTCTGTTTATCGGCATCACTGGCGTTGAGGGCGTGTTTGAGAAAGGCGACATTGTAGGCATCTACGGCCCCGACGGCCAACAACTTGGCATTGGCCGTGCTATGTATGACTCGCAAACCGTGGCGGAGTGTATGGGCAAAAAACAAAGCCGCCCGTTTGTGCATTACGATTACTTGGTGCTGAATTAATCGGTTTGGAACAATAACAAAAAGGCCGGAAACATTGCGCTTCCGGCCTTTGTTTTATATTCGGTACGAAAATACGGTTATTCTTTCTTCATCAGTTGCTCAACCAGGCGTTTCAACTCGTCAATCTGTTTCTGTTGGTTGTCGATTATTGCCTGTTGCTCTTTCATGGCTTCGATAAGTACAGGAGTTAGTTTTATGTAATCAACTGATTTAAAGCCGCCTTCATCAGTGTAAACAAGCTCGGGCAAAACTTTCTCAACTTCCTGTGCAATAACGCCAAGTTGTGTGCCTTCCTGCAAGCGAGAATTATCGACCGAGTCCGTTTTGATACCCTTGATTTTGTTTATCTCGTCGTTTGTCTTCCAAGTGAAGCTAACACCGCGGATGCTGGTTATCTTTTGCAAAGAGCCATTAAGAGTTTGAATGTTTTCCTTAAAGCGTTGGTCGGAAGTTGAAACTTGTGAGCCGTTCACTTTTACAACTTTTGTTGAGAAATCGCCCCAAATCAAAGGGTCTCCCTGCCAGGTATTTGCTATGTAAAGTTTATTGCTTCCTGTCTCGTCCATACCAGCACAATTTCCTATAAACACATTATTTTTTCCACTAACATTGTGTTCTCCAGCCCCCCAACCTATGAATACATTATTATCTCCTGTTGCATGGTCCATTCCTGCTTGACTGCCTAAGATTACATTATATGAAGATTCTCCTTCACCAATAAATGCGTGTGTTCCCAAAACGATGTTTCCCCCACCTGTTGTATTTCTTCCTGCTCCATTTCCAATCATAATATTACCACTGCTTGAAGTAAAAGAACTGCCCGCCATGTTTCCAATGCATATATTATTCACACCAGATTTATTATTATATCCGGATTGAAAACCCATAAATAAATTATGCCTTCCTTCTGTGTTATTATAGCCTGCCTCATTGCCTAAAAATACATTATAGTATCCTTCTGTATTTGAACACCCTGTACTCACTCCTAAAAACACATTATTATATCCATTAGTATTGGATGTACCAGCTTTATAACCAATAAACGTATTACTTGATTTTAAATTTGCCTTTCCTGCTTCAAAACCAAGGAACACATTGTAGTTTCCTCCTTCGTTTAAATTGCCGGCATTGTTGCCGATAAATACGTTACTTCCGCCTGTGGAATTTTTAAAACCTGCTTTATTGCCAAGGAATACGTTGTTTGAACCATTTTTAATATAGTAGCCAGCTTGTGTTCCAATGAACACATTGTCGGTATATTCTTTGTCATCATATCCATCACCAGCTAAATAGCCAATTGCAATAGAGTTGGTCGCTTTTTTTACAGTTTTTCCTGCATTGTGTCCAAGGAACACATTATAGTTTCCTTCTTTATTTGTCATTCCTGCCTCATTACCCAAAGCCACATTGTTGTCACCTGAGGTGTTATTGAAACCTGCATTATTGCCTAAGAACACGTTGTTGTCACCTTGGGTATTATTATGACCGGCTTTGTTGCCCATAAATACATTGTTGTTACCGGTGTTGACAGTGCCCGTATTGTTACCAACAAAGGTGTTGTTTGCTCCAGAGGCTTTTTCCCCTGCATCATAACCGGCAAAGAAGTTTTGCGCAGTTACATTCATGTAGCCAGCATTTCCGCTTGCGCCTTTCTCCGTAACAGCAAAGCCGCTTTTGCCATTTCCGCCTTTACCTTCAACACCAAAGCCACTCTTGTTGCCGCCACCGTCAACATACACATGGGTGCTTTCTTTTGTAACTTTCAAGATGTCGGAATTACCGCTTTTGTGTGCTGAGCGGCCAGCAACTGCAAAACCACTTTTGGCAGCCTTGGTGCCGTCTTCATCGTCAATGTAAATGCGGGTGCTGTCGGTATTAATAACGAAATAATTGTTTTCGCCAGCCTTGCCACTTTTTCCAGCCACGGCGAATTTGCTCTTGGCGGCTTTGGTGCCGTCATCGTCAATAAAGACTTGGGTTCCTCCTTTGTTTACAACAAGATAGTTGTCTGATTCGCCTTTTGCCGAGCGTCCAGCTACTGCGAACTTACTTTTGGCGGCTTTGCTGTCATCGTCATCCACAAAAACCTGTGTGCCATTCCCGTCAACGGCAAAGAAGTTGTTGTTGCCAGCTTTTGCCGAGCGTCCAGCTACTGCGA
>JAFZWI010000142.1 GCA_017617355.1 Salinivirgaceae bacterium
GAAATAAGCCAGACCGGCCATAAAGCGGCGGTCGATGGTGACCATTTCCTGCATAATGTCGTTGCGGGTGAGCCCGGCTGTGGTGAATGAGAGATACTCGTTGTATGCCAGACGGTCGAGGTCGTTATTGGTGAGGGCGAACGTGACGGGATTTCCCATTGTGCCCGATGTGGTTACGTAGTCGATAACATCGGCCTTGTCAACGCACAGGAACTCATCGTTGTGCATCTGAAGGTCGGTTTTGGTTGTGACGGGAATCTGCCGCAAATCCTCGATGGCGCGTATCTTGCTGATGTCGATATGGTTATCGGCAAACATACGCTGATAGAATTTCGAGTGAGCCTGCAGATACGCCAACGCTTCGGCCAGCCTCGCTTCCTGAAAAGCCTTGATTTCGGCTGGCGATTTATACTGTATTTTTGAATCTTTTGTAATCATTATCAATATTTTAAATAGCGAGCGCACGACGCACGCCACAAATTGTGTGCTTCAAAAATAATGAAATTGACGGGCAATATTTCAACAGATTGTTACGATTTTGTACCCACAGCCGTATCTTGGCGCATATCAGTAATATACGAATTGCAGCTATACTAATCCAAACCCCAGCATTTTCCAAGCTCAGCGGCTTTGGCCTCAATGCGCTCACGTTCAGGCAGGCGCGGGATAACCTTCTGCAAGGCCGTCTGCCACTCATTGTAGGCCTGCAGACTGTCGCCAACGCTCATATAATAGTCGCCAAGGAACTCGTGAGTGCCAAAGAAATCGGGGTTGATAAGCTCAAAATCGAGTAGTTTGAGACTGTCAATTGTGCCGCCCAATTTGAACGAATCGCGAAGTTCGTGATTCAGTTGGCGGAAATGCACTAAATCAGCTATCATCTTGTCGCTCACATTCTTATCAGCGGCAAACTCCTTCTCGACATCGTTCACAGCATTGGCGAAACTTATTTTTCCGCTGAAGATATCCGCCAGATTGTAAGCCACATACGGCCCGGCCTGCCACGGCGATGTCGAAACCCACATCTGCAGCTTGCTGGCGTTGAAAACCACCGAGTGATGACCAATGAACTGGTTTATAGCCATTTCGTTCGTCATTCCTAAAATACTATCGTTCAAGCCTTTATAATCGCGCAAAATAGCAACGGCCTTTTGCTCGTCGAGCGGGAACGAGCGGTTCATCAGTTCCTCGATACGCATATAACGGCGGCGGCTGTCGGAGTTGCGGATGTTTTCCAAATTGCGCTTATCGTTCTTAAAAACACCTGACTGATAATGATTTGTACTGATTATAAATGTCGTATCGGCATCGACAATTCCCATGCGGTCGGGCGATTTTTCGATTATCGCCGCGCGCCCGTCGGTGACGGAGGCTATCAGCAGCGACTCCGAGACAAAGGTCTGACGGCGGTTGGCTATCTGCACAGCCTCGTTAATGGTGGAAGCGTACTGCAGAATCTCGCGCGCCAGCAACGATATTGGTGTGGCCGAAGCCGTCGGTATTGTCGATTTGGCCGCATTTATAGTCACTGTCAGGCCTTTCTCGTTCATGCCCGACATCACGCCCATCATGCCGGCCCAGCTTACCGACGCAAACCGATAGCCGTTGGCCGGGAAATAGAAGGCCACTATCTTGTCGCGGGCAAACTCATCGCCCATATAGAAATCGAAATTGCGCCCCACAATAAGGTCGCCGCCAACGCTACTGGTGTCCCAGGCGGCAAACGAGCTACAGCCCACCAGCATATAATCCTGCATGGCATGGCCGATGTCGTGGGCCGAATGAAAGTTCATCTGCCGCTCGTAAGGTTCGCTCACAAAGTTGAAATCGTTTGAGCATGAGAGCGATACGCCGTAAATCTCCTGCCGGTACTCCTCGTTGACATATTTTCCGAGCGAGTGGTTGAAAATAAGTGTCAGTTGGCGCAGGAAATTGAGATAGCGCTCCGACGGAACTATTCGCCGCAACTGCTCGATGAATGTCTTTTCCTGATGATATATAAGGTCTTGTGTCAGTTTTCCGTAGCCTTCGCCTCGCTCGAAAGGTGTGCCGCATAGCTTCACCTCCCACAGCCCTGGCCGGTTGTGTCGCAAAGTGTCGTCGGCAAAAACGCGCATGCTGTCAGACACAACAACCTCAACGCCCGAGCGCGGTTGCATGCCGACTGGCTTTTTCATATCGGCTGTAACATAGAGATAGCCCAGAATCAACACCGGCATAAGCGCCAGAATCAACACGAAACCAAGCGTCACATAAAATATCTTCCAGATACGTTTGAGCATTTTTCTGTTTTCAAAAAACCGCCAAATATAACAACCCAAACCTAATTTGAAAATTTAAATTCAAACGAACACCGACTGAAATGCGCCGTTCCATTTTTCGGCTTTCAAAATCAACATAAATTCTATCTTTGCACGTTTCAAGATAATTATGGGAAAAGCGAAAAAGGCGGCAAAGAAACCGAACGAGCGATACAGGGTAACCGTTCTCAACAACCGTACGCTCGACGAGGTGTGGCACACAGTGACATCGAAGCGGACTGTGGTGGCTCTGTCGGTACTCATAATTGCGGTTGCCATAGCTGCAGGCTGCGCCATTGCAATGTTCACGCCGCTACGCCAACAGATTCCAGGCTACCCCAGCAATGCCGACCGCATGATGCTTATAGACAACATTCTGCGCATCGACTCGATAGAGAAAATACTGTTACAGAAAGACTTATACATCAACAATCTGAACGATATACTGTCGGGGAAGCCGACGCAGTCGCACACCGTTGAGAAAGGCTCGATTCACACCGACGACAACCTGCCTTCGATTAAACGCGACTCGTCGATTTACAGAAACACCGACAATCAGTTCAACATCAAACAGATAAACAGTTTGAACGAGCCCGTCGAAAGCACTGTCGAGATGTATTTCTACAGCCCAGTGCGCGGCTCGATAACCAATCCACACTCACCTGAAACAGGGCATTACGGCGTTGATGTGGTGGCAAACACAAAAGACCCTATCCTCTCAATCCTCGACGGTACGGTGATTATGGCCGGATGGACGCTTGAGGCAGGCTACGTGATTATTGTGCAGCACCGCAACAACATTGTGTCACAATACAAGCACAACTCGTTCCTGCTCAAAAAGATAGGCGACCACGTGAGGGCCGGCGAGCCGTTAGGCATCATCGGCAACACTGGCGAGTACACCACTGGACCGCACCTGCATTTTGAGTTGTGGCAGAACGGCATGCCGCTGAATCCGACCGACTACATAATCTTTTGACATACAATGACAAAACACATAGCAATACTTGGTTCGACAGGCTCTATCGGGACACAGACGCTTGATGTGGCCCGTGCCCACGCCGACAAACTGACGGTGGAGGTGCTCACTGCCGGACA
>JAFZWI010000143.1 GCA_017617355.1 Salinivirgaceae bacterium
AGCCATATGGTTCTTCTGCATCTGCAGTTCTTCGAGCAACTCGTTGATTTTCTTGTTTTCTGGCACAAAATGCGGCGGGCGAATTAGCGTCATCCACTTGAAGCCGTTCTTGTTGTTCACATACGGCAGCAAATCCTTAATATACAGAATACCAGATATTTGGTCAAATGTATCGGTGTAAACCGGAATTCGCGAGTAACCCGATTCGGTGATTTTCTTCAGCACCTGCTCAAACGGCTCTTTCGACTCAATGGCCACCATATCGACACGCGGACACATTATTTCAGATACCTCGATGTTTCCAAACTCAATGATGCCCTTCAGCATCTCGCGCTCGCTCATCAAACCGGTCGAGTTCTCCTCAATCACATCCGATAGCTCATCCATCGAAATTGACTGATTCATATGCACTTGTCTCTCAATTCCACGATTATTTTTAGTCATAAAAAAAGTCGCCAGCTTAAGCAATTTGCTCATAAAATACAGAGGCACAGCCATAAACGACACGTAAAAACCCTGCGAATGGCGGGCGAACATTTTCGGCATCACTTCGCAGAAAAGCATGATAACCGGCAACAGCACAAGCGCCGTCAAAGCAATTGCCACTATAGGACTGAACGATGCTAATATCGGCTTTGCAACAAAAAACGACAAACTAGCTATAGCCGTATAATTGAAACAATTAAGCACCGTTATCAGCGCCAACAGCTCTTCAATACGCTCAATAAGCTTAACGGCCACACGCGAAGTGTATCTTCCGCTTTTGCGATATTTTTGTATGGAATCGGAATCTAACGAGAGAAAAGCTACTTTGCTGCCAGACACCAAGCCGGCAACAATCATCAATAAAACAATCACACCTATAATAAATGGTGTGCTACTGAAAAAGCAAGAGCCGACATCGGTGTTTGATGCCAACTCTTGCATAAAATGGTCATTTTCCAAAATACAAAGTATTGGTTAACACTAAAATGGCAAATCATCTGCCGGCATCTCTTCTACTGATGGCGGAGGCACAGTGCCTATCGGTGACACATCAGTATTGTGATTCTGCGTTGTGCCATTATTATCATCACGTTTGCCAAGAAGTTTCATATCGTTAGCGACAATCTCCATTGCGTAGCGGTCGTTACCGTCTTTGTCCTTGTACTGACGGTTCGAAATACGACCTTCGATATACAACTGCGAGCCTTTGTGGACATATTTCTCAACAACTTCGGCCAAATTACGCCACAGCACAACTCGGTGCCATGTTGTACGTTCCTGTTTCTGTTTGTTGCTGTCAGTATAACGTTCCGAAGTAGCCAACGATACGGTTGCCACCTTAACATTATTCTCCAAAGTGCGCACATCGGGGTCACCGCCAACATTGCCCACCAAAATAACTTTGTTAATCATAATCAGATAATTTTAATTGTAAATATACTTTCGTTGTTTATTCATTTGTAGACTGAGGATGCGAGCCAAGCAACTTAACTGTTTCCGCAACAACTTCTGTTACAGAACGTTGAACACCGGTTTTGTCGGTGTAGCTGCGTGTTGCCAAACGACCTTCGACATAAAGCTGTGTGCCTTTCCTGATATGTTTCTCGGCCAGCTGAGCCAATGCGTGCCAAAGAACCACGCGATGCCACTCAGTACGGCTCTGTTGTGCTCCCTGCTTGTCGGTATAGTTTTCGGTTGTCGCCAGCGAAATGGTTGTAGTTGGTGTATTTGCAGCAATATAACGAACTTCAGGGTCGCGTCCGACATGGCCAATAAGAATGACTTTGTTTACCATATTTTTAAAATTAAGAAGTTAAAGATACAAACATTTTTGATTGCACCAATAGAACTCCACTTTTTCTGATGCTCGTTATTCAGCCGGCTCGGCATACAAATCGAACTCATCGGCGTCAGTAACTTGCACATTTACAAAGGTTCCGATGGTCAGATTGTCGGCTTTGACAAGCACCTCGCCGTCAACTTCGGGTGAGTCACCTTCGCTGCGGCCGACAAAGAACTCGCCTTCCTGTCTATCTATCAGCACCTCAATGGTTTTTCCTATTTTGTTTTGGTTGATTTCGAGCGAAATCTGCTGCTGAATCTCCATTATGCGTTCCATCCGCTGCTGTTTCACATCTTCGGGCACATTATCGGTGTAGTTTTGGTAGGCAAATGTGTCTTCCTCGTTCGAGTAGGTGAAAACGCCTAATCTGTCGAAGCGTACATTTTGCACAAAATCAACAAGTTCCTGAAAATCCTCATCAGTCTCATCGGGGTGGCCAACAAGCAGAGTGGTGCGCAGAACAAGCCCGGGCACACGCTCGCGGAACTTACGGACTAGGTCATAAGTCTCTTGTTTACTGATATTTCGGCGCATCTTGGTAAGCATATTGTCGCTGATGTGCTGTAAAGCAATGTCGAGATAGTTGCAAATGTTGCTGTGGCGAGCCATCACATCTAACACATCTTCAGGGAAATGCGCCGGATAGGTGTAGTGAATCCGAAGCCAATGCAACCCCTCAATAGAGGCAATGCGCTCCATCAACTCAGCCAGGCACTGCTTTTTGTACAAATCGGCGCCATAGAACGACAAATCCTGCGCAATCAAGATAATCTCCTTCACGCCCGAACCCACCAACAAACGACACTCTTCAACAATCTCGTCCATCGGTCGCGACTTATAACTGCCTGTGATATTGGGAATTGCGCAGAACGAGCAAGTGCGGTTGCAACCCTCGGCAATCTTAACGTAGGCGTAATGCTTTGGTGTTGTGAGCGTGCGCAGCGGTTGTAAGTTGCAATTGTATTCAGCTTTGAAATACTGCAACATACCCTTCAAATCGAACTTGCCAAACCACGCATCCACCTCGGGTAACTCCTTGGCAAGGTCGTCTTTGTAGCGTTGGCTCAAGCAGCCGCAAACCACAATTTTGCCCACTTTGTGCGCTTTTTTCTGCTCGGCGTATTCAAGTATAATGTTGATTGATTCTTCTTTAGCATCATTGATAAATCCGCAGGTATTGATGACCACAAAGTCGAATTTACCTTTTTCGGCCTCATACGACACGCTGAAACCATTGGCTTCCAACTGACGCATAAGTATTTCGGTGTCCACGCGGTTTTTGGAACACCCCATCGTAAACAGATTGATTTTCTTCGGCATCTGACGGCTAACTTGTTGGTTGACAAATTATGAGAACAGCGAATCGACAAACTCGGCCGGCACAAAATCCTGCAAATCGTCAATTCCCTCGCCAACGCCAATGTAGCGCACCGGTATCTTGAATTGGTCCGAAATGCCGATAACCACACCACCCTTGGCAGTGCCGTCCAACTTGGTGATTGCCATCGACGAGACCTCTGTCGCCAATGTGAACTGTTTGGCCTGCTCAAAGGCATTCTGACCTGTTGAACCATCGAGCACAAGCATCACATCGTGCGGCGCCTGCGTGTCAATTTTCTGCATCACTTTGCGGATTTTTGTCAACTCGTTCATCAGATTCACCTTATTGTGAAGGCGGCCTGCAGTATCGATAATCACCACATCAACATCGTTTTTGGTTGCCGACTCAAGAGTATCGTAAGCCACCGAAGCCGGGTCGGAACCCATTCTCTGCTTGATGATTGGCACACCCACGCGGTTTGCCCAAACCTCAAGCTGCTCAATGGCGGCGGCACGGAAAGTGTCGGCAGCGCCAATCATAACCTTCTTACCTTGCTGTTTGTATTTATGGGCCAATTTTCCGATTGTAGTTGTCTTGCCTGCGCCATTAACACCCACAACCATAATAACATACGGCTTTCCCGTCTGCATTTCGACACTGTTATCAGTCGAATTGACTTTGTTCTCGGCCAACAAGGCGGTAATCTCTTGCCTCAACAGGCTGTTCAGCTCATTGGTATTTAGATATTTATCGGTCTTGACACGTTCCTGAATCCTCTCAATAATCTTCAGCGTGGTTTCAACGCCTACATCCGACGTTATCAACACTTCTTCCAGATTATCAAGCACTTCGTCATCAACCGACGATTTTCCGACAATAGCGCGAGAGATTTTTTTGAACACACTCTCTTTTGTCTTCGCCAATCCTTTGTCGAGAGTATCTTTCTGGAAACGAGAAAATAAGCCCATAATAATGTAAGATAAATTGAAATGGAGTGACCACCAAATAAAAAGGCTTTCTCCGAATACGAAGAAAGCCTTTTTAATGATAAATCAAAAATTTATTTCTTGAAAAAATCTTTTGCGTGTTCAGCATTGACAATTTCCTCTTTGAACTGGTAAGCGCCTGTTTTTGGCGATTTTACCATCTTGATGCACTTAACGAAACTCTTAGCCTCGCCTGTTTTCAGTGTTGCAACAACTTTCTTTGCCATAGACTATTATTTTATTTCCTTATGAACGGTTACCTTCTTCAGGAATGGGTTATACTTACGCATTTCCAGTCTCTCCGGAGTGTTTTTGCGGTTTTTGGTAGTTATATACCTTGACATTCCCGGCACACCGCTCTCCTTTTGTTCAGTGCATTCCAAAATCACTTGAACTCTGTTACCTTTAGCTTTCTTTGCCATTTCGAACTATTTTTTAGTAGTTGTTGATATAACCTGCGGCTTTGGCCTCTTGCAGCATTTTGTGCAAACCTTTTTTGTTGATATCGCGCAAGCCGCTTGCCGATACTTTCAATGTAATCCAACGGTCCTCTTCAGGATAGTAGAATTTTTTCTTGAACAAATTTGCATGGAATTTGCGTTTGGTCTTTAAGTTAGAGTGACCAACGTTGTTACCAACCATGCTGCGTTTTCCTGTTACTTGACAAACTCGTGACATATCTTTACTTTATGGTTTTCTTTCAAAAATCGGTTGGCAAAGTACGCGTTTTTAATTCAATTTAGCAAATGTTTTTTAATGATTTTTTTCGACTCGATGTCAACCATTTTCAGCCCAGCAAAACGCTTTTCCAAATACCAATATTATATTGATTAACAACACTATAGCCTAATATTATCAAGGAGCATCCTTAATGCGGCATCGGTAAAGCTGTCGATATTACTCTGGCGGTCGGAGCCGAATACCAACCGCGCCGACACAACTTTGTGCGGAGTGGCAACACCTATGCACACCGTGCCTACCGGATTATTGTCAGTTGCACCTGTCGGCCCGGCAATGCCGGTTGTTGATACGGCAAAATCGGCACCCGTGATGAGGCATACGCCCTTGGCCATCGCCTCCGCAACCTGCGTCGACACTTCGGTGTAGCGGTCAATAAGTTCGCGAGGCACTTGCAGCACATTCATCTTCACATCGTTGGTATACGACACCACTCCGCCTCTGAACCATGCCGAGCTACCCGGCACCAGCGTTATCTGATGCGCTATGTTGCCACCGGTGCAGCTCTCGGCCGTCGCCATGGTCTGACCGCGCCGCAGAAGTTCCTCTCCTATCTCAGCCGCTATCGTTTTTTGCTCATTCATAATTATTTATACAAAATTTATTCACCTCACAATTAACAAAATACCTGTCACTCAGGCAAGCGTTTTATCAACGTAAAAACCGCCACATCCGCACAAAGCCGATTATCGACATTTCAACATAAAAAATTTTGCCATTCATAAAATATTCGGCGCAAACCTTCGTTTCATTCATACAACTAATTACTAAAGCGATATGCCTATGGCGAAACGTTCTACTTTTATTTTAAAATTGGACAACACGCAAAAAGAGTTCCCTGAATCGGTTTTTGACGATTTCATCGATGCGAGGTTCAGTCCGTCAGAGTCAACAGTCAGAAACATAATGGCTTATGCAAAAGCACACCGTTGCAAACGCTCACAAAGCATAGGCAATGTTGAAATGATTCTGAATTAAACAAAAATGCGGCTTAAAGCCGCATTTTTTGTTTCCATTCATGCTCAGAACTTAAACACCACACCAAGTTTTATCAGCTCCTTCAGCTGCGTCGCCTTGGTGGTCGACACTTTTTTCCCGTCATTATCGTAAACCGGAATCTCCTGGTCGTCATCATAAACAATCTCGGTCGACACCGTTGTGCGCACATAATAATTAATAGGCAGCGTCAGCTCCAAGGTCCAATCGACGTCAACGTTCTGCGGATTGTTGAAATAGTTGGAGAAAAGCTCGGCCACAGAACTGAGCTCGATATTCTTCCATATCTTATTCTTATACATCGACTTAACATACAAACCGGTCTCACTGCGCACATACCTGTCCTCTTTTACGCTATATTTCATGTGGTTCACCGTATCGCTTAAGACGAAAGTGTTTTTCGATGTCAACGGGCTAATTATCAAACTATTGTTAGCATTAGGCTTATACTCCAGACCTGTACCCAAAGTAAGCGTTGCCGGAGCCAAAAATTTCGACAGAAGGACTGTCTTTGTGTTGCCGTTATACTCGTAAATTGGTGCAAACTGCGACTTGAACTCAACCTGCGCACTATAATAGAAACGTTTAAAAGCCTTGTAGCCATAGTTCGACGCCACAATTATCTTGTCCTCGTTGGTCCGCATGCTTTTTCCGCCCTGCCTAATTGCTCCGTACTTGAACAATCCCTTGCTCTCCCAAATGTGATAGCCGTTTTTGTAGTTAGCGTATAGCTCAAGCGACGTTTGCAGCGCAATGGTATTCTCGCCACCCCTAATCCAATTTCGAAGAGCCATCTGGTAGGCGTCCAAACTGAATTTGCCGCCAAGTTTCCATTTCGACGGGTCCTCAATAGGCATACGCCGACTTATGGTCAGAGTCTTATCAGTACTCCGCCGCCTTATATCGCTGAACATCTGCAACGTTTGTCCATCGTAATCAACTTCAATCTCTGGCGAATCGTTGATAAGCAATCGGAACGAATTGCGATGTATGTCGCGTATGAGTACCGGTTCGTCGTTGCCGGCAAGATCCTTGATGTTTGTGCGGATAACACGCGGACTGCCGTCGTAAAGGCGAAAACGTAAGGAATCACCATTCAAGTTTACCAGATAAAAAAGAGCAGTGTCGTTGCGTAATCCGCGTATCTGATTGAAAACCGGCATCTTACGAATATCAGACAAATTCTGTCTGACCGCGTCCGACAGATTTTTGGTATAAGGCGTGGTCAGCATCGTCAGGCTGTCGTAGTTAGTGGTGTCCTCCGCTATCAACTCGATTATTTCCAAGAAGTTGGAATCGGCGCTTGAAACGTCAATCGTGTCTAACATTCGGCGCTGGTACCAGCGCATACGAGCGTCCGACATGGCGTTGTCGAACCGGTTCTGCCGCGCCACCACCGTATCGCAAAACTGTGCAAACACCTTCAGCTCGCGGTTGGGGCGGTTGTCGCGCACAATATCGACCAATGCCGAAAGAGTGAGGTTGGCGGTGTCTTTTCTGATTTCGTAATTCAGATAGCGAAAGGCCGCGTAAAAAGCCGAATCCTGCGCTGTTGCAGGCTTGTTTTCAGCAAAATAGCGGTTTATGGCCACACGGTCCCAACTCTCGTGCTGAATGCGGCGCGAGCGCTGCGCCAGCAATTGCGACGAGACTGCCATCAAAAAAAATATCAAGAAAAACCTGCGCATCCGGTGTGTCCATTTTGGGCAAAAATAAACAAACATCGCACAATAAAAATCCACCAACGATTTTGCGCATTGTTCTTTTTTCTATCTTTATGCAAAACATAAAGTGATGAAGAAGTTTGTTTTTTCACTTTTTCTAACACTGACAGCGTTTTGCATTTTGGCGCAAGACGCTGATAATAAGGACTATGCCGACCCGACACAGCCATTGGTCGATAGCATACTTGCGCTCATCACGCCCGACATGCCCGACACTGCCAAAGCAAGACAGTACCGGAATATCGGACAAATATCGGGAACACCCGACACTGTCTTAAAATATTCAACACTATCGCTTGAATACTGCGATGATTCTGATTTGGAATTACATTCAGACAATTACGACTATATAAGTTGGTCGTACTATATGAAAAACGAGCCGAGACCATCTCTCGACTACGTTTTTAAAGAACTGGCAATCAACGAAAAACTCAACAACAAAACGTATATTGCAAACTGCTTCGTCAGTATTGCCAAATGCTACTTCGAACTGAACTACAGAGACAGCACGTTCTATTTCTTCAACAAAGCCGTCGATTTATACACCGAAATAAACGACTCGGCGGAATTGGCATATACTCTACGCTCGATAGGATTTTGCAAACAAAAACTTGGATTCACTCAAAGCGCTATCGAATACTATACAAAAGCCGCGGAATTAGACTCCGCTGTCAATAATATCCCCTATTTAGCGAATGATTATCAATATATTGGAACGGCGGAGGAAGACAAATGGCGCTCATTGGATTATCTGAAAAAAGCGCTTTCGCTGCTTAACTCTAAATATGATGACGACTATTACGCCAATATAATAAAATACGGAACCCTCCAAGAATTGGCGTCAGCTTACATGAAGATTGCAAGAGAAACCAACGAGAAGAAATATGCCGACAGCGCCTACATCTATGTCAAAAAAGTAGGGAACTCACTCTTGCAGCTTAACGAATACAGCGACCATCTAATCACCTGCGAGATTTATGCCGAGTACCTGTCGTTCTACGGCAAAAACAAAGAGGCACTAAATGTTCTTCTTGAAAACGAGAAATACTTAGACGATGACGTGAACAACAATGAGATTGCTGATTATTACGAGTTAGCGTCCGAAATATACACAAGACTTGGCGACTACAAAAACGCTCTGGCTTGTTATAAGAAGATGCACGAATATAAAACGACTTACGCCAATGACAGCACACTGAACGTTCTGGCATCGTTCCAAACCGAACAGGCGGTCAAAATACATGAAGCCGAAAAACGCGAACTGGAGGCAGAGACGCACCGGCTGGAAATCATCCGAACATCGCTAATCATCGGGCTGGCGCTAGTGCTGGCTGTTGTGGTGCTCATATTCAGAATGTTGATAATCAAGCGAAAAGCCAATCAGGAGCTGCTGTACAAGAACCAAATGCTTGACCAGCAAAACAGCGAGATAATGGCTCAACGCGAAGAGATTGAAGTGCAGCGCGATGTGATAGCCAATCAATGGCGCGAGGTTGACAACATCAATAAGAAACTGATTGACAGCATAAATTACGCAAGACGCATACAGTATGCAGCCATATCGCTCAAAACCGAAGTTGACAAGGTTTTTCCACAGAACATGGTCTTTTACCGTCCGTGCGACATTGTCAGCGGCGACTTCTACCGCGTGGCGCAATGCGGCAAATACCGCGTACTGATAATCGCCGACTGCACCGGACACGGCATCCCTGGCGCCTTTCTGTCGATGCTGGGCATATCGGCCTTGAAGGAGTTTTGCGCCACCGAGGAAGACGCAGCCAATCCTGGCACCATACTCGACCGCATGCGCAACTTCATAAAATCGACTCTGATATCGGACCTAAAAGATGCCATCGACGACGGAATGGATATGACCATCTGCAGCTTCGACCTTGAGGCAATGGAGATGCGCTACGCAATAGCAAACCAGACCGCTTTCGTAATCCGCGACGGCGAGGCTATCAAACTAAAGGGCGACCGCATGCCCGTTGGCCGCTATGTTATTGAAAAAGAGCACTTCACAACACAAACGCTGCCACTGAAGAAAGGCGATGTGGTTTACTGCTTCACCGACGGCATCCAAGACCAACTGGGCGGCGACCTAAAGAACGAGATTGGCGAGAAATTCCTGCGTCGCAACCTACTCTCCTTGCTAACCGCCAACCACACCAAACCTTTTAACACTCAGCTTAAAATGCTCGACAAGGCCATCACAGCTTGGAGCAACGGCCGCCAACAAGTTGACGATATGACGCTGATTGGCATTAGAGTGTAACCGGAAAACCTCTCCGAGTTTTTTTTGGGGGGCTTATGTGAGTAGGTTTAGGAGTATATCGAAGATCCCTTATATTCGAAAAAAAAAAGCAAATCCCGATTAACTTTCGCTACCTTTCTGCTACCTATAGGCAGAACAATCAAAAAATGACACTTCAAGAGTTTGAACGGTTATCGGAGAGAATCAGGCAGAAGATGCTGATGCTGGCTGGCAGGTTTAACGATGCCACCCAACTATCGGTTGAGGCTGAGGATATTGTGCAGGAGTCGCTTGTGGCGCTGTGGCGATTGTCGGAAAGCGGTTACCCGATTCGCGATGCGGAGGCGCTGGCCGTGAAAATCGTGAAAAACACCTGCGTGGCTCATTACCGCAAGCGTCGGATTGTTGCTCAATCCATTGGCGGAGCCGATTTTGGTGGCGGAATGTCAGCTTCGGCTCTGACCGACAACGAGGATATGGCCAAAATTGAAACGCAGATTTTAGGCAGCCTGACACCGTCGCAGCAGATGTTGCTGAAAATGAGGAACGACGACGGCCTCTCGCTCGATGAGATTTCCGCCGTGACGGGCAAACCCAAGGCAAGTGTCAAGACAACCATTTCGGTTGCACGCAAACAGATGTTGGAACAATTAAAACGAATGCTATGATTGACATTGACAATAAACTGGAACGCACGGTTTTGATAGAAAGCTATTTGAACGCCGACACGACTGTTGCCGAGGAAAGGGCTTTGGCCGAGTATTTTGCAACTCACAGCGCCGATGCCGATGAAGAGGCTTTCGCCCAACTGATTCTGGCAAGCAATCCCGCCCTTAAATGCCTGAGCAACAGCGGTGAGCAAGAGTTCGACCGATTGGTTGAAGGCCGACGTCACACTATCGGGTTCCGAACAGCCTTGAAATGGGTTTCGGGCATTGCGGCAGCCATTGCGCTGGTTGCCATTATCAGGGCCAGCATCGTGTCTTACCTTGACAATCAATGTGATATTACCCCGTACGAAATAGCCGAAACACTCAACACAATGATGAGCCTGTCGGCAGACGAGATAGAATCGATGACCGCCACGCCTTGTGGGAAAAACGTCTTAATCACGGCCAAAATGAAGGACAATAGCTCGAGCACCTACATTCTGACTCGCGACGGCGACGTTCTTAAAACCTACTATGCGTGGCATAATCAATAGTTTAACCACTTAAAATTTAGTAAAATGAGAGCACTTTTAATTTTAGGGCTTTGCGCTTCCGCGATGGTGGCCAATGCTCGCACGGCAAAAAACGACACCGTGAACCGATATATCATTAACGGACAGACGGTCAATAATTTCAATGGCGCACAGCTGCAAGGAAAAGCCGTGATAAGTTATGATGTGGCTACACGAAACGAAAAGAATCGGGTTGTGGTGACACACAACATAACCACAACTGACTATGAAGCGCCTGCACCGAGTATAAAAATTAGTAAAGCTCCTGATGCAGCGGCTGATGCAGGTATGCCATTGATAATTGTTGACGGCATTGAATCGCCTGCGCCACCTGCACCGACTGAAATTAAAACAATTGTGGTTTATGACCCTGATTCGCCTGAAGCTGCAAAATATGGCAAGAAAGGGAAAAATGGAGTTATGGTTATCACCTCAAATAATTTTGTCGTGCGTCAATCTGATGAAAGAATAACTGATATGGATGAGTTTTTTGGCCAACCCAAACGCTCAACCAATTCTCTGTTCAACTCTGCAAACAATTCTTCTGAGGATGCTCTTGAAGCGGAGGAAAAAAAGATTCGCAATTGGTATGCCAATCCTACCGATGATTTCATAGTAGTTGACGGTGTTGAAGGTGCTGAAAGACCTGCCTACGATGATATTGCAGAAATCTCAATCTGCGCTCCTGGCTCGAAAGAAGCTGCCGCTTATGGCGAAAAAGGGAAAAACGGTGTTGTAATTATTGTAACAGATTCAGCAAAGAAACCTAATCTATATTTTATTGATGGAAAAAAATCGACCGAGGCAGATATGAAAGCTCTCAACAAGGACAAAATCAAATCGATTGAGGTGCTTAAAGGCAAAGCCGCAAAAGCTTATACTGATGACCCGAATGTGGGTGTGGTGATTGTGACTACAAAGAAATAGGCATAGAAAACAACTAACCTATATCGCAAAAGCGGACAGAACTGAGTGAATTCAGCGCTGTCCGCTTTTGAATTTTTGGTAATCGAAATCTATTCCAAAGAATCACACCATAAGTGCGCCAACAAGGCCCAGAATTGCGTAGAATTCAGGCAGGGCGGCGTAAATCAGGGTGTTGGTGAACACGTCGTGGCCTTGGCTGATACCAACAATGCCATTGGCGCAAACCTGTCCCTGACGGATTGCCGAGATAAGGCATACCGCGCCAACGCACAAGCCAATGCCAAAGATTACAAGCCCCTGCGAAGCATCGGCCTGCAGTTTGCCGAGCAGCATAAAAAATGCCACAAAGCCATAGATACCCTGCGTTGCGGGCAGTGCCGACAGCACCATAAAATTACCCGACGCCTCCGGGCGTTTCTTCAATCCGCCTTCGGCCGCGTTGCCTGCCGCC
>JAFZWI010000144.1 GCA_017617355.1 Salinivirgaceae bacterium
AGAGCGAGCAGGCTGCCGCCAATAACGCATCGTGCACATACACAACTGAAAACGTCGATTTATTGATTTACGCCGACGAGGGGCAACTTTCACAAATACTTATCAATCTGATAAAAAACGCACTTCAGGCGGGTGCAACGCTGGTAACAATCAGTTCAGGCAGCGGGCACAACGACGAAGTGTGGGTGCGAGTGGCGAACAATGGCGCGCCCATTCCACTGAGCAATCAGGAACAGATTTTCATTCCGTTTTTCACCACCAAGGCCGAAGGAAGCGGCATTGGTTTGAGCATATCGAGGCAAATTCTGCGCCAGCACAACGCCACCATCAATCTTGTTAAAAGCGATGTTGACGAAACGGTGTTCGAAATGGTTTTCAAATAGGTGAGGAGTTGTTACTATACGTTCATCCGGATTTTCCAGTTTTGTGGGTAAAGATTGTTCCAGCGGTTGCCGATGTTTTTAATCCAACCCAATGGCAAACTATTGAATGTTACAAGGTTGTAACCTGTTGATGCGCCGTCGATAAAGATGTTGTCGCGGTGCAGATAGTGCAGAGCATCGGGTAGGGGAAGCTCTACGGCATTTAAGGCTTTCAGGTTGAGTGCCCACGACAGGGCCAACTCATGTTCGGGAGCCAGTTTGTCGCCGAAAATTCGAGCCACAGCAGTTCCCATCTTTCTCACATTCAGGCAGTCGGATACAGCTAGCACATCGGATGCAATGGCCTGCGGTACGGCAATGGCGATATCGTTTTTTAGGTAGTATTCAAATTCGGTACCGACGGTCATTTCGCACAAGCGTGAAACCAACTTTTTGGGGACGGGCGAGATTTTGTTTTTCAGTTTTTTAGCTGATGATGAACTGCCGTCGGTCTTGCGGAAAGCGCAGCAGAAAAAGCCTTCGCCGCGTGTGCGGTGCTGAATGAATCGGTAGCCCACGCAGCCGTCTTTTTCAATCGGCGTTATGTTCCATTCGGGGTTGATGTCGATTGTAATGTTTTCGGCACCAAACTCGCTGGCAATCCAGCTCATCATGTTCTCGTCCTCGTCGGGACAGAAGGTGCAGGTGCTGTAAATCAGGTAGCCGCATGGTTTGAGTGCATCCCACACATCGGCCACAATGCGTTGCTGCCGTTGCGCGCAAGTGTGGGTGTTGGCCACGCTCCACTCGTTGATAGCCACAGAGTCGCGGCGGAACATTCCCTCGCCTGAGCAAGGAGCATCAACGGCCACAACATCGAAAAAACCGTTCAAACGGTTAAAATCAGCGGGGTCATTGCTGGTAACCAACACGTTGGGGCATCCCCATTTGGTCAGATTCTCACTTAAGACAGGCACTCGGCTTGAAATCACCTCGTTGCAAACGAGCAGTCCTCCATTCCCAATGAGTGATGCATAATGAGTGCTTTTGCCTCCGGGCGCAGCGCAAAGGTCGAGAATACGAATGTCGGGCTTGTCACCAGTGATTTGCCGCAGAACGTATCCTACAAACATCGAACTTGCCTCTTGCACATAATAGGCTCCGGCGTGTAGCAGTGGGTCGAGTGTAAAAATTGGTCTTTCTGCTAGATATCGCCCCTGTGGTTCCCAGCCAACAGTATCATTTGTGTCGGATAATGTGCTGGTTTTATGCGGATTGAGCCGAATGCTTGTAGGCACTGGCGATTCAAGTGCCGCAATAAAACTGTCGTATTCAGCGCCAAGCTGCCCGCGCATCCGCACTTCAAAATCGTTTGGTAAGGCAATTCCCATCAAAAGCTATTTTTCTGCAAAAATAATATAAACGCTAACACTAACTCTATCACCCAACACCTAACACCCGATACCAAACTAATGCCTAATGCCTTTTGCCTAATGCCTTCTAAACTCTATATTTGCATCAGTTATGAGCAAGTGGCGTGATATATTAGTGTTGTCGATTGTGGCGCTTGCAACCGCCTTTATAACAGGTTGTTATGAGCCGTCGGATTTTGATGCGTATGGCTCAGGCAATCAGTCGGTTGTGATAGAGGCCTGCATAACCGACACCGACTCGCTCAATACTATCATTATCTCCAAATCGGTTCCTGCCTCCGACACCAACGATTGTGAGTTTGTTGATGATGCCATTGTCATGTTGCGTGATGATATGGGCAATTCTGCGGAAGTAATCAGCATCGGTAACGGTCGGTATAAAACATCGGGTCTTATTGGCAGACCCGGGCACGACTATCTATTGACAGCCGAAATCGACGGGTTCCGCTACAGCTCTATCGACAGAATGCCTAGAGCGTCGAAAATCGACTCAGTTATTGTCGAATTCAAAGACAACCGCACACTGTTCGACACCATTGGCTATTACATTACGGTTATTGCTCCCCAGACAAGCGATACGACCAGCTACTATCGCATTGCTGTTGAGCAAAACGGAGTACCGCTTGACAACTATTCGAACCTTTGGATTTATGAGGATACCCACAAGACATCGATGTTCAGAATGACTGTAAATCATAATTTTGAGACCGGCGACTCGGTTGTTCTCAAGGTTTACTCGCTGTCGGAGAATGTGTACGAGTATTTCTTCGGGTTGTCGAAGCAGTTCAACACCAATTTCAGCAATATCCAACCGCCGCTTACCAATCCCGACAATAACATAAGTCCTACAGCATTAGGCTGTTTCCAGGCATCGCCGGTGAAGGTTTTCCGGTTAGTAATCGGAAACAACATCCGTACTGTTGTGAGGTTGAGCAGTAATTAAAACCGATAATTATGACCGATAATACCATACGTCCAATGAGAAAACATTATATTGTTTAAAACACCTTTGGGGTAGTTTATATACATTTTGAATCAGATAAAGAATCAGAATGAAGGGAATATGAAAAACGCTGCAGCCAGACTTTAATTCTGTGTTGCAGCGTTTTTTTAAATTTAAAATAGGTGTAGCTTATTCGTAGAAGATTTCCCAAAAAAACGTCTCAGGTTCTTCCTTATGCCCGTATTGGGGGATTATTTTTTTCAAATAGTTGCCATCATATTCATAGATAAAGTTTATAGTATATGAGTTTTTACCGTTAGAACAATTCATTGCACTTGGCAGTTTTTCGAATTTCTTGCCATACAATCCAAACAAAGGTTCTTCTTCCAATATTTCGAACCACAGATCCACATTTAAATTATTTTTTGTTGAACCATATTCGAAACTTAATTCATATTCAATGACACCTTCATCCTCACGACTAATCGAAATCAAGTTTCCGTTTTCTACATTAAAAATAGTTTTTCCATCATCATATTGAATCGTTGAGATGTATCCATCAGCAGAATGATTATACAGAGATATTCCATATTTATTTTCTTCTGATACGATTATTCCATTTTCA
The DNA here is from genome assembly GCA_017617355.1 of Salinivirgaceae bacterium. Taxonomy (GTDB): domain Bacteria; phylum Bacteroidota; class Bacteroidia; order Bacteroidales; family SZUA-534; genus RUG13583. The sequence goes on from JAFZWI010000144.1 coordinate 3,364, forward strand.
ATTGTGTAATTAGAAACAAAAGTATAGTCATCATCAATATCAATAAGTGTGGAAGTTATTGTGTTGCCGGAATACTGATATGTCCAGGTTCTACTTCCATTGTCATCTTGGGAAGATGTAGCCTTTCCTTCAGAATCAAAATAAGTGGTGTTTGTATAATCATCTTCTGTATATGCAATTTTTGTCACTTTTTTTGACAGAGTTTTTGGCTCATCGTCTTCGTTGTCCTTTGAGCAGCTTGCGAATGCGAATGCGGCCAGCATCATGGCCACTGTCCCGAATTTTAAAATACGTTTCATTGAAAAATTAATTGTTTAAAATATTTGAACTAAAATATTGTAAGACAAATATAACGACTGATTTCATCTAACAAAGAAACTTATGTCCCATTTCAAACTAAAAGGCACAAAAAAAGGCGGAATCACTTCCGCCTTTTTCCTTATATGCAAACTTATGATTAAGCGTACATAGCAACAATTGCTTCGTAAAGCTCTTGCTGACCTGAAGTTTGTTTCGGCTCGTTAACCTTC
>JAFZWI010000145.1 GCA_017617355.1 Salinivirgaceae bacterium
AATCTTGCAGATGTCGTTGGTGAGCCGCAGCGTGTCGATTGACGCCGGAACACCGTCCATAGCCAGCCGCAGGCTGTCTTTCAGCAAATCCCAGGTCGAGATAATGATTATTACGGCCACGGTCAAGCCGATGATGGCATCGATAAAGTACCAGCCGGTGAAGTAAATCACCACGCCCGAAACCACCACGCCGACTGATACCAGCGCGTCGGCGGCCATATGCAGATAGGCGCCTTTCACGTTCAGGTCGCTGTCTTTCTTATCGATAAACAAGTAGGCTGTCAAACCGTTGATAACCACACCGATTGCAGCCGTTATGACAATCACTTTGCCGCCAACAGGTTCGGGGTTGAGCAGTTGTTCAACACTCTCATACACAATGAATACCACGGCCACCATTAGAATTATCGCGTTAAGCAGCGATACCAGCACGGTGCTTTTCTTGTAGCCATAGGTGTAGTGGTGCGATGCTTTGCGTTTGGCCATTCGGAAGGCGATGAGCGCCAGCAGCAGACTTGCCACGTCGCTCAGGTTGTGCCCCGCGTCGGCCAGCAGGCCCATTGAGTTGCTAACCCAGCCGGCAATGGCTTCGGCCACCACAAACAGCACATTCAGCATAATGCCCACCACAAACGCTTTGCTGAGCGATGTCAGCTCGTGGCTGTGGTGATGATGATGGTGTCCGTGTTCGTGATGGTGGTGATGATGTTCGTGCTCACCGTCTTCATCGTGGTGGTGATGGTGATGTTCTTCTGCGTGATGATGCTCGTGATGGAGCTCATTGTGCTCGTGATGCTCATGATGATGCATCTGATTTTTGTTTTCCGTTTCCATGACTATAATGTTTTAAATTCTTTCGGAAACAAAAATATTATACGCCAGCTGCAACTAGGTTGCAAAGTTTTAAATAACTATATCTTCTTCATTTTCAAAACCATGAATAGCATTGGAAACTGACAAAGAAGTAGATTATCATACCCATAATATCGTTGGTAGTGGTAATGAACGGTCCGGTAGCCACGGCGGGGTCGATTTTTATCTTCTCGAAAGCCAATGGCAGCGATGTCCCAACAATGGCCGCAAAAAGCACCACGGTTATAAGCGAAATGCTCACAGTCAGGCACAAGGCGAACGATTGTCCTACAACCATATTGTAAATCAAGGCGATAAGTGCCACGATTGAGCCGTTAACTAATGCCACCAGAACCTCTTTGATAATCTTGCGGCTGGCTGAGTCGAGACCGAGCGAGTTGTTGGCAAGTCCCTGCACAATAATCGACGACGATTGTATGGCCACGTTTCCGCCCATAGCGGCAATCAGCGGAATAAAGAACGCCATTTCGGGGTGTTTTATCAGCTGGCTGTCGAAACCGCCAATGACAACGGAGCCAAGTATTCCGCCAGCCAGACCAATCAGTAGCCAAGGGATGCGGGCGCGTGTCAGTTTGAACACCGAGTCGTTGGAGTCGATGTCGCCGGTGATACCAGACATCAATTGGTAATCCTCCTCGGCCTCGTCTTTGATGACATCGACAACATCGTCAATGGTGATGCGGCCTTTGAGCCGTCCGATGCTGTCAACAACTGGTACCGACACCAAGTCGTATTTTCGCATTATGTTGGCAACCTCCTCACAGTCGTCGTCGGTTTTGACATAGCGGATATCTTCTATAAGGTTCTTTATCAGCTCGTTGTCTTTTGCCAGCAGCAGTTTTTTTAGATGCAGCACACCTTTCAGCATGTCTTGGCTGTCGGTAACGAAAACGTAGAAGAATTCATCGACTTCGGAAGCTTGTTTCCGAATTTCTTCGATGCACGCGCGCACTGTCAGCTCCTCGTTGACGCTGACAAGCTCCGTAGCCATAAGACCGCCGGCCGAGTCTGGTGCGTAGTTCAGCAAGTCGACAATGTCGCCGGCCTGCTCAATATCGCTGATGTTCGACAACACCTCATCCTGCTTGTCTTCAGGAAGTTCCGAGATAATGTCGGCGGCATCATCGGAATCGACGTGCTCAATCACCGAGTGAGCAATCTCTTGGCTCGGCAAATCCTTAAGCAGCTCGCCACGTTCGTCTTCTTCAAGTTCGACAATGGTGTCGGCGGTTATCTCCTCAGGTAGCAGATTGATAAGATACTGCCGCTCCTCCGTTTCCAATTCGCCAAGAATCTCAGCAATATCGGCCGGGTGAAGCTCCTTCACCATACTTTCTATCTGCACGTCGGCGTGCTCTTGAATGGCCGTCTGTAGTTGCTCGATAAATTCTTTATTAAGTTCGAAATTCATAAGTCAAGTTATTGTTTTATAATATTTTCGACAATGTTGGTTAGTTCCACAAACTCACTGACACTTAGTTGCTCAGGGCGTTGTTGGAACACCGGCAAGTTAGGTTTGGCGTCTTTTAGAATAGGTTTCAAGCTGTTCGACAGTGTTTTACGTCGCTGATTGAAACTTGTCTTCACAATTTGTGTGAACAGTTGCTCATTGCACGGCAGATGCTCAACATTGTTGCGCACAAGTCTTATGACGCCCGATTTCACTTTGGGCGGAGGGTCGAACACATGTTCGTGGACAGTGAACAGATAATCAATATCATAGTAGGCCTGCAGAAGCACGCTCAATATGCCGTATACTTTCGAACCCGGTCCCGATGCCACGCGTTCCGCAACCTCTTTTTGGAACATACCCACCATTTGTGGAATCATCTGCCGGTTCTCGATAATCTTGAAAAGTATCTGGCTCGATATGTTGTAAGGAAAATTGCCGGCAATGGCTATGGGTTGGCCAAAAAGCGAGGGCAGGTCGAGCTTCAGAAAATCGCCTTCGATAATGCGGCCGTTGAGTTCGGGCATTTCGGCTTTCAGATATTCCACCGATTCGCTGTCGATTTCAACCACGCGCACATCGGCGTTGGGGCGGCGCAGAAGATGCCTTGTAAGAATGCCCATACCGGGTCCTATCTCCAGAATCAGACACGGCGCATTGCTGGTGAAACCATTGGCAATATCGGCTGCAATGCTCTGGTCTTTAAGGAAATGCTGCCCAAGATTTTTCTTCGCCCTTACTTTTTGCATCGTCGTTTTTTTAGGTTGGAAAGATAAATTTTTAGGTTCGTTCTGAAAATAGTTGAAACACGTTTTTCGGATTTTCTTTGAATATGACCGCAAGATTGTTTGTCGCACATATTTTTTAAATGGCATAAATGCAAAAAATCAGCATTTTTGTGATGCTCAAAACAAAAGGAATGAACACAAAGCCACATTCTTACATCCGTCCACAGCTCTCGGCACTATTGGTGCTTGGCATCGGCATCTTGCTTGCGGCCAAACCCGCCTTTGCCTTCAAGCCCGACAGTCTGCGTGTGGCCGACGAGTCGTGTCGGTTCCGCCCTGTGCAGTTGATTGCGCCTACGGTGCTGATTACGACAGGCGCCTTTGGTGTATCGAACGGCTGGTTCTGTAACCGTAAAAACGATGTCAGAGACAATTTTGAGGATTGGCGAGGTGACCGACGGCTCAAAATCGATGAATATGTTCAGTATTTGCCCGTTGCGGCGCATCTGGGGCTCGGTTTTGTCGGGGCCGACGCGCGGCATCCTTTCCGTGAACGCATTGCTGTTGCGGCTACAGGCTGTATCATAATGCAGAACATTGTTTCAGTTACCAAATATTTTGTCAACGAGAAGCGCCCAGATTCCAATGCTCACAATTCGTTTCCGTCGGGACATACGGCTACAGCTTTTGTGGGTGCCGAAATGATTCGTAAGGAGTACGGAAATGCTTGGGGTGCAGGTGCTTACGCTGTGGCAGGCAGCATCGGTTTTCTGCGCATGTACAACGACCGCCATTGGCTGAATGATGTGCTTGCTGGCGCAGGAATCGGTATTCTGGCGGCAAATGCAGCCTACTGGATACTTCCAGCGGAGCGGAAGCTTTTCCATTGGGACCAGACAACAGAGATGAGTATTCTTCCCGTTTACAACATCGACAATCACAGCTTCAGTTTGGCATTAACGGCGGTGTTTTAGTCGCAGACTGTGAAGCGGCTTGTAATAATAAGCTGTGCGATAATGAGAAAAAAACTTTCGGCTGACTATTGCAACAAACGGAAAAACCACTACTTTTGCACCCGTCAAAAAGACATAACCGGTCGATTCGTCTAACGGTTAGGACGAGAGATTCTCAATCTCTAAATAGGAGTTCGATTCTCCTATCGACTACCAAAGCTGCGAA
>JAFZWI010000146.1 GCA_017617355.1 Salinivirgaceae bacterium
ACTTCGATTAGGCGGCAAGAGCGTAAGAATTTTCGCCAGTTATAGTTTTGTGTCCGGGATTTACGGGCCGGTTTCACTGCTCCCGACGTGCTTACCCACCATTTCATCTTGCTGTCAAATCCAATCAACCCCAAAATGAACATGCAAAAATAGCAAAATTATCGCGGCCACAAATTGTCCGCAACAAATTGCAACCGACTATTGCAAAAAGCGCTATATTGCCGAATAATTTGACATCAAGAATGTTAGACAAAATCAAAGAGGAAAACATCCTTTTCATCGACATCGAGACGGTAGGTCAATCGCCGTCGTATGACCAACTAAACGAGCGCACAAAAGACTTGTGGGCAAAAAAAATGAGTTGGACATTGGAAAAAGAGAACAAAACTCCGGAAGAACTGTACGAAAAAGCTGGTATCTGGGCCGAATTCGGCAAGATTGTCTGCATCTCGGCCGGATTCATCACAACCGAAGACGGCGAACGGCATTTCCGCGTAAAATCGTTCTGCGGAAACAACGAAAAAATCCTGCTTTCGGCATTCGCGGCTATGCTCAACAAACACTACAACAAAGACAAATACATGCTTTGCGCTCACAACGGCAAAGAGTTCGACTTCCCATACATCTGCCGTCGGCTGTTAATAAATGGTCTGCCAATACCCAAGATTCTTGATTGCAGCGGCAAAAAGCCTTGGGAAACCAACAATCTCGATACCATGGAACTTTGGCGTTTCGGCGATTACAAACACTACACCTCTCTCGACCTTCTGGCCAACATATTCAATCTGCCGTCACCCAAAGAGAACATGAATGGCAGCATGGTTGGCAAAGCATATTGGGAAGACGGCAACATCGACAGCATCAGCGAATACTGCATCAACGATGTGGTAACTATCTGCCAATTGTTTCTGAGGTATAAAGGGCTTCCTATCATCACCGAAACCAACGTTGACATAATAGAGCCGTTTTTAGCCAACGACCCTGAGGAAAATTCCGAAAGTGACAGGCAATAACAACGCTGGCTGAATAACGACGTTTGAATCCAACCAACTCTAGGATACAATAAACCTTGTTAAAAAACTTTTCCCCACCAGATTCTAACAATCTGACAGGGAAGAGTTTTATGCTATATTGATGCTATCCGCTATTTCACTCCAACAATATTCTTCAGCGCCGAGCCGAAAATGATATACTGCGTGTTTCCGGCAATGGTGCCTTCGTTCTGTCCCCAGAGGAACGGCCAATCGTCGAAGTTCTCGAAATGGTCGGGACGTCGGAAGAGCAAGCCCGGAGCCACATTACCCGGAATGGCCGAGAAATCGGCACGGTTGTTACCGTAGAATACCGATTTGGGGCGGGTGGCGCCAACAACAGCCACAAACGAGTAGTTGTGGTACGGGTGGCAGCCATATAGCCAGTTGGCGGTGCGGAACACAACATCGCGCTTAACAATGTCGGGGAAATAGATGTGGGCAAAGCAAACTGTTGTGCCAAAATTTAGCACAGCATTACCTCCTGCCCAGTTACCCAAACCGATTGGCACTCCATACGGATTTTCTTTGGTGAGAGTGTCGATATAAGCGGCGTACTTCTCCACATAAGGACGCAGTTTTTTCTTGTAAGCCTCATCCATATATGGCACAGCATCAAGAGCAGTTTGAATGGTATAGGTTACGCCAAAGTCGAGGGCAGTCCAAATCTGCTGCTCAAAATTGTCGCGATACTGCTGCTCACCGGTGGCGGCATAGAGTTGCAAATTGGTAGCAAGGTCACCACGGCTGTTACGGGCATTGTTCTGACGACGGCGGTTGTTTGTCTGGTTGGTGTTACCGTCGCCGGCACCAATCAGCCAGTCGGCATCAGCCTGAGCCTGCGCATCGGCACGCGGGCCACGGCGTTGGCTCATCAGTTCGGTAGCCTCCTGCATCAGCCGTTTCGACTGTGTGAGAGCACGCTGTGCAAGGTCGTCGTTATAACCTTTCAGAGCACGGCTTGCGGCAGCGAACATAGTTGCAGCCTGAAAATCGAGTTGCGGGTTGCGGGTTGTGAACGCCCACATATCGTCGGGCGTACCGCTGCTCTTGCCATCGGCCGATACCTCATAAGGCTTAAGCGACGGGTCGTAGTGCAAACCGTCGGTAATGCTGGCTGCATCACCTAAATGATGATAATTGTCAAGCACTGAATTAGACAGCGTTTGCGACATATGGCCAATCTGCTCAGCCTGTGCCACAAGGTTCAGCACGCCGTGTTCAATAAACTGAAGCACATCGGGCTTGCCGTCCGGACGATGAAGGTCAACATAGCGCTGCTCTTGGCTGACAAAGGTCTCGTCACGCTGCGGTTTGAAAAGCTCCCACGTGCGGATGAAGTTCTGCACCACATTGATGTTAGAGTGAGTCTCAATGTCAAAATCGCCTGCATCGAAGAAACCGCCGACGTTCAAGCCTGGAATCAGCTCAAGCGGTTTGTATTTGGTATCGGTTGTAGGACCTTGGCTGTGAAGGTCGAAGTGGTCGCTGGGCGGAGCTTGCAGATATCCCTCACGGAACGGCTCGCCATGCCAAGTGCGGTAGCCCTCGGTCACATACATATGGTTCATATGAATGGGCACCCAAACGTCAGTTGTGGCATCGGTGATGCGGTCGTAAACATGGCTGTCGATAAGGAAATCGTTGGTGCGGATGTCGCCATACTTAATATAATACACACCCGGCTCGGTGACCTTCGAGAAATCGAATTTGACGTAATTATACTTGAAAAAGTCGCCCCATGGCTCGATGTCGCCACGGAAAGCCTCAGTGGTTGTACCATCGTTGTTGATACGCATGAGAGATGCCGATGCCAATGGCTTGTCGGCCTTGTCTAGCTCAATGACAGCCACTTTAGGTTGGTCGGGGATGTAACCAACCTGCGAGAACCCGATATTTGGCTGACGAATCCACCCTTCGATTGCGTTAGGCTCCACAGTCCATGTCACAACCTTGCCAGTCTTGTTTTTCGGCAGTGCGCTGTGCAGCACAAACCAGCCATTCTGAGCAATCATACGACCGTCGTAAAGTTCAAGTTCTGCGTCGTCGCTGCTTACGGTTATCATACGCTCAGGGTCATCTGTAGCCATAATGATTTTGTGTCCGGTCTCAAGTGGTTTCGGGTCAACGAAACGGTCAGTGCCGCGGTCATCGTAGGTTTTGAACCCCTTGAACTGTCGCGGTTTCTCACTATTCGGCCTCGTTACGGTCTGACTAGTGGCATAG
>JAFZWI010000147.1 GCA_017617355.1 Salinivirgaceae bacterium
TGTTGACGGTGATAATACGAAAGCCGCAAAAAGTAAGTTTGCTGTAGCAGGCAGAACGGCAAGCAAGGGCGAGGAGGATCTGCTAACCATTGATGCCGAAGGTGCAACAGTGTTTGTTGACGATAACTATAACGATGACGATAACACTAATGCTGACGATAACGCAAAGGCGGCGAAGAGCAAATTTGCCGTGGCCGGACGTTCGGCAAAAGGCGACAACAATATAATCACTATCGATGGCTCGGGTTCAACCATATACGTTGGGGGTGAAGGCAAGGCGGCGAAGAGCAAATTCGCCGTGGCTGGCCGCAGCGCAAAGAAAGCCGCTAAAAACAACTACTCACTCGATGGTGACGGCTCAACTGTTTATGTTGATTTTGATGACAACGCATCCAAAGGCAATGCTGATGTGCTGAGCATCGACGGCGGACAAGCTACATTTTATGTTGACGATACTGATGAAGGCAAGGCCGCAAAAAGCAAATTCGCAGTTGCTGGTCGTTCGGCAAACAAAGATGTGCAGACAGCATTCATTATCGACGGTTCGGGAACACTCATTTACATTGACGACCTTGAAGGTGACAAAGCCGCAAAAAGCAAATTCGCAGTTGCCGGACGTTCGACAAGCAAAGGCAACGATAATTTCTTCACCATTGACCGTGACAGCACCCGCATTTACATCAACGATGAGCCAGTAGCTGCCGATACTACCGGCATAGGGTCAGGAATTACGCCAACCACACCAAGTTTTGCTTCGGCTTTCGCCATTGTCGGCATGACAAAAAAGAACGACCTGCTTGTGGTGAACAAAGACAGCGCCATTGTAAAAACGAACACATACATTGCAGAGGATATACAAAGCTCCACCGGTGAGGTTGAGAAATTGCCCGACGACACAAAGGCCGACAAGGTCTATACCACAGGTGAATTTCTCTTGGAACTCCAAGGAAAATATGGCTCAGATTATGATGAAGTAAATTACACATACTACCGCAATGGAGCTGATGAATACTTGTATTTGTGTGAACATTTTAACGATGAGCATTATGAGTATCGCAACTATTGGCTGGTTGACGGGAAAATCTACCGCGACACAACATACCTTAAGTCTTGGAATGGGCTTGTGCCAATTTACACATATAGAAATGACTTCGGCGAATATTTCAATGGGTGCAGGTGGAAAGACTATTGGGGCACTGAACCGTTTGTTGCCGAAGGCGGCAGCAACGGCGGCCTGCTTACAATACTTGAAAGCAAAATCAGGCAAGACGGCTATAAAGTGAGAGCGGAAGAAGGTGTCAACCTATATTACAAAATAGTTGAAAATGAGGAGTGGCCGGCCGCAGAGACCGAAAGAAACACTGTAACCGCATTGTATGATGTCGATATATTCAACAGTCAGAATTACCTGACCACATTCAAGATGTTGCTCGAACCTTCGGTTGCCATTATGGGCAAGGATTTTGGTATTGAAGATATTGCATATATTGAGTGGAACGCAAACTACACTTTTCTTGACAGCTGCGTAACATCCCAAAATATTGTGGACATGGAATATGAGCTGGGTTCATACACAGTATACGATGATGAAGGAAACCCTGTTTATGACGAGGATAACCCTATGAAATTGGAAACTGAAGCCGAAGTGTTCCAATGTAAAGACGAACACCGCAAGTACACCCTTGACGAGATAGACTATATGTTCTACGCTTTGAAAAAAGGATTTGTTGTTATGGTTTCGCCAACTGAGGGAGGAACAGTAACAGGTATCGACGGAGGCAATGGCACGTATAATTACGGCGACAAAATAACTCTTAAGGCCGAGCCCAATGACGGTTATATCTTCCTTGGCTGGAATGACGGCAGCATCGAGAACCCGCGCACTATTGCCGTTATGGGGCACACAACCGTATGGGCCAATTTCCAATCGCAAAGCGATTACGAGCTTGTTGACCTCGGTCTCACCACCAAATGGGCAAAAAGCAACCTCGGCGCGTTGAGCTCCACATCTGCTGGCGGCTATTATGCTTGGGGCGAAACAGGCACCAAATCGGCTTACACTCAATCCACATACACTCTCGAATCTTCATCCGATTTCCGCGACGCAGCAACCACAATACTAGGCAACAACTACCGCATGCCTGCTATTGAGGATTGGATAGCATTGAAAGACAGCTGCAATTGGGAATACGATTCAGATAAGGGTTGTTTCAAAGTTTCAAGCAAAAAGAACAGCAATTATATATACATTCCCGCCACTGGCTATTTTGATGACTATGACGGTTATCAGGATTTTGTCCCCGACGATTCTTACAGTAATTGCTATTATTTGAGCCGTTCCGAGGATAGTTATTACTACTTTAAAACGTTCCTTATTTGCAGTGACGCCGGCGATTCACAAGTAACAGAAAGATATAAGTATTACGGCTACCAAATCCGCCCGGTGGCCAACACCTACAACGTTACGTTAGTTGCCGACGGCAACGGCACTGTTAGTGGCGGCGGCATATTTAACGCTGGAGCAACAACAACAATAACCGCCACTCCTGGTGATGGTTACTGCTTTGTTCGTTGGAGCGATGGCAACTCCGATAACCCGCGCCTGCTTGCCGTAACAGAACATACTAACTTAGAGGCTGTGTTTGCTGACATTATATATGTCTCGCAGGCTAACCCGGATTTGGAAACACACAACGGCTCTGAAGAATTTCCATATTCTTCTATTGCCGAAGCCGTCAGTGCAATGGAAAGCGATAAAAACTACGAAATACGCGTTGTGGGCACTATTGAAGGTCCGCAAGTAATCAGTGATTGTCCAGCCAAAGTACTTTCACTTACTGGATACGGAGATAATGCTAAATTAGACGGCAAAGGCAGTGCTGCAAACCCGGCAACAACTCTTAGCATTGCAGCGAATACTGTAATAATTAAAAATCTTACCATAACAGGCGGATATGCAGCCGGCTCTAATAATGCAGCCGGTATTGACGTGTCGGGTAATGTTACAATTGACCAAGGTGTTGTTGTAACCGGAAACACGGCGGTAAATGGCGCCTCCATAGTATATGTTGATGGTTCCGAATTACATATTCAAGGTGGACGGATAGTGGGTAACACTGCCGAAAATGCACATAAAGGCGTTTATTTACATGGTTGGGGGCAAAATGTGAGAGCAACATTATGCTTAAGTGGAAATCCTGTTGTCGAAGATATTTATCCTTCGTATATTGATAATTGGCCCGATTATCACCAGGTCACGTTAGAAGGAAATCTTTCAGGAGATGCTTCCATAAATATTACGCCATATGATTATTATGTCGGACTCAATTTGGTCATTTCTTATGTAAGCATGGCAGACAACAGAGAGTATTTTACAATTACGCCAAATAGCGAAGGTCATGATTGGACTATTACCGACGAGGGTACACTCTCGTACAACTGTACCTTGACATTTAATGTTAACGGTAATGTGGTGGAAACACGCAAAGTGTTATACGGCGAAAAGACTGAAGCACCCGATATGCCTCAAAATCCCTACACAAATGAGTATGTATTTGCCGGCTGGTATTATGAAAACACCAATGAGGGGAATATGTTTGTTGCGTTTGATTTTGAAAACGAATCTGTTGGGCAAGATAACATGCAATTACAGCCCAAATGGCTCAAACCAAGCAAGCAATTAGTTGTTAACACCTCATTATCTAATAATATTGATGCCGATGGAACAGCAGAAAAACCATTCAATCACATACAGAATGCTATTGCCGCCATTGAACTTTTCGACAATCCTGATTGGGAATACACAATCACTGTAACCGGAATGGATTCAAAGAGTGTAAATATTGGAAGTGACTACGGCGATACATTCCCTGCCAAATCTGTATTGTTGAAAGGAAGTGGCAGCGGCAATAATGGAATTGGACTGAGTGGCGATAACATTAATCCTGTTTGTATATATACAAGTGCGCAGGTTAAGTTTGAGGACTTTAAACTTGAATTTAACGGCTCTGTTACTGATTATGTAGAAGCAATGGCGCTTATAGTTGGCAGAGAAGCCGATGTGACACTTATTAATACTGAAATTGCCGGTTGTGACAACCAACAATAAGTATATGGAGGTGTGGTTGTTCACGGAAAACTCACAATGAACGGGGCTTCAAGCATTCATAATTTCAAAACCAAAAATAATAATGCCGGAGGCGTACATGTTGAGGGCGATAACGCCGAAATGACAATGAATGGCACATCGTCAATCTATAATTGTCATGGTAAAAATGGCGGAGCTATTTATCTTAATGGCGGAAAAGTAACCATGAACAATCAATCAGTAATTGGCGGTTCTGAGGCAAATAAATGTACAGCCAGCTCTTATGGATATGGAGGTGCTGTATATGTTCAAAATGGAAGTTTTGAGATGAACGGCAGCAGTTCAATCAGTTATTGCACCAAAGGTGGTGCCACAACCAACAATAGTGTAGTTTGGATTGAAAATGGTGAATTCATTATGAATAATGGCTCTATTCATAACAATACCGGCATAGGTGTTTATGTAAACGCAAAAGTGGAAGACGGATGGTACGGTACCATTGAAACTCATGGTGAATTTATAATGAAAGGTGGCTGCATTAAAGACAATACTTCCTATGGTGTCTATGTGGACAGCTATAGCGAATCAACTCGAGGCGTTTTTGATATGCGCGGTGGAACCATACAAAATAATGGAGGCAGTGGTGTTTATGTAACAGCGTATGAAAGAAACGATTCAGGATATTGTGGCATATTCAGAATGAGCGGTTCGGCATTTGTTGACCCGGAAACTGACGATGTATTTCTTAAATACTCAAATATTTATGGCTATGAAGCTCAAGCCCAAATCATCATTGATGGCCCGCTGACACACGGAGGTGTTGTGGCAAAAATAACACCGCAGGATTACGACACCGACCAGCCTGTGCTTGCCGTTGAAAACGGTGTCTCACTTGCCAATGTATATCAGAAGTTTGATGTAGAGTCTCAAGTTATTAACGATTTTACAATCGATTGGGAAATATCAAAAGAAGGCTATCTGTATAACGGTTTTGTATCAGTTCCTGGCACATATTTCAATAGCACGGACACTGTCGCCAACTCACACGTCTTTATCGCTAACCGCGAGATAGCCATTCAGAATCTGTTTGCCTGCGACCACGAGGTTACTCAAGGTGAGTATGAGGCAGTGATGAACACTAATCCAAGCGAAAACAAAACTAGCGAAACAGGCAACTATCCTGTAGAAAATGTTAGTTGGTTGGATGCTATTAATTATTGCAATAGTCGAAGTGCTGCTGAAAATCTTACTTCGTGCTATACAATCGAAAACAATACCGTAACCTGCAACTTTGAGGCCAACGGCTACCGTCTGCCAACTGAGGTCGAATGGGAGTATCTTGCCCGTGAAGGGAAATTCTCAACATTAAAATTCAGCGGCAGCGACAAACTGGACGATGTTGCTTGGCACGATGGCAATAGTGGTGGAGCAACACATGAGGTTAAGAAAAAGGCCCCGAACAGTCTCGGCATCTTCGATATGAGCGGAAACGTTTGGGAGTGGTGCTGGGATTGGTATTCTGACAAGATAACCACCATTACACCTGAAACCGGTGTTGCAACAGGCACTGTCCGCATTCTGCGTGGCGGCTCGTTTGCAAACGACGACCACAAGGATGAATGCAGTGTTTACTATACTGATGATAGCCAAAACAATTATGAGCGTTACGGTTTCCGCGTGGTGCGCACGGTGGTTTCTGATGAGTCGTGCACAGTCAACTACCAAACAGGCGCTCTCGACACAACAATAGCCTCGCAGACATTGTGGAAAGGCTACTATCTGCCCAAACCGGCCATTTACAAACCCGGCTATGAAATCGAATGGTACATCAACAACGATTTCAGCGAGGAGCACAAGTACGATTTCAGTCAACCTTTGACAGGTGGGGTTACACTCTACGCCAAGCCGACTAAACTAACCTCGCTCCACGTTAAAGGCTGCTTGAATCCCGGCAGCGATACCAAAGGCACAGGCTCGGCCGACAAGCCGTTAGCCACACTCAGCAAGGCCTTAACGCTTGTGACAGAAAGCAACCAGGAATACACCATTATTATTGACGGAGAGCTTACCGGCACGCAGGTAATCGGCTCGTCGGTTGTGGCTCAAAAACTGACTCTGAAAGGCAAAAATGAATTGCTAAACGGTGTTCCGCAAGATTCGCTCAAGGGCAGTGGAAGCGGTTCGGTTCTTACAATCAATAACACAACAACTCCTATCGTGATTGAGAATTTGAAGATTACCGGAGGATATTCTGTGCAAGGCGGTGGAATCTGCAATAATGGCGGCACTCTGACGCTCGAAAGCGGCACATTGATAACCAGAAATAATTCTGATGATTATAACAATTATGAAGGAGGAGCCGGTCTTTTTACAAATGGAGGAACAGTAACTATCAACAGTGGTGCTGTAATATCAAGTAATACTGCACGCAATAGAGGTGGCGGACTTGCTCTTATGAACGGAGCCCGTGTCACTCTCAATGGTGGAGAGATAAAGAACAATGAAACTTACAGATATGGCGGTGCAGTTATGTTTTGTGAGGCACAATCCAATAATCAAAGGTCTACGTTTACTATGGAGTCGGGCACTATAAGTGGTAATAAGGTTACAGCTACTTCCGATACTGATGGCTTTGGCGGTGGTATTTATATTATACAGGGTGAATTTATCCTTAAAGGAGGCGATATAATCAACAACACCGCAGGCAACACTGGTGGTGCAATCCATAACGACGATACATTTACCATGCAGAGCGGCACTTTGAGCGGCAATAAGGCAACTTATGGAAATGCCGGTGCCATAAGCAATTACAATACCATCAATATTACTGGCGGCACAATAAGTGGAAATTCCGTTACATCTACATCAGGAAAGGGAAAAGCTATTTATCAGAAATCTGGAGGAACTTTCAAAATGGGCGGCAGCGCACAGATTTCCGCTGATAACGATGTATATCTCGATACAAATCAGAAAATCACCATCACCAGCAACTTCGACAGCAACATTACCCATGCTGCAACCATCACACTCACACCCTCAAGTTATGTAGATGGTACACAAGTGCTTGACGGAAATTACTCGCAGAACGAATACAAGTTTGAGGTGACACCTTACAATGGTTCATGGACGATTTACTTGGGATGTTTGAATAAACAACAATAGAACAATAAGCGGCAGGAAAGTAGCTGCAGATATATAAAAAAACACCCTCCGCGCAATTCAAACCGCGGAGGGTGGTTTTTTATGTATTGTTATGAAACTCAAAAATTACCTTCCGCAATTTTCCTTACCTCGCCTCGTGCAATTTTTCCGTTGCCAGCCATTGGTATTGCGTCAACTTTGACTATATGCTTGGGTTGCCAGTATTTTGGCAGAAGACTAATGGCGTTGTTTAGCGCCTCGTCGTTGGTGTTGCGCGTTGTGACAAACACCACAGCCTGCCCGAATTTTTCATCGGTGCAATGACTAACCGCCACATTGTCAATGCCGTAGTCGAGCAACATGCGCTCAACTTCTTCAATCTGGATTTTCACGCCGCCGCTGTTTATCACATTGTCGGCTCGGCCTAAAATGCGGAAGCCGCCAGTGCCGTTCAGTTCCGCTATGTCGTTGGTAATTAGTATGTTTGGTGTTAGGTGCGGTGCGTTGATAGTCAGGCAATTGTTTTCGGTCAGACCGATTTTTACGCCTGCCAGCGGGGTGTACCAGTCAGTTGCTTCGGGGCCGCTGATTCGCCGCAGGGCAATGTGTGAGAGCGTTTCGGTCATTCCGTAGGTCGACCATACGGTGTTAGGAAACGAGCGCAGTTCCTCTTGCATTTTTTTGTCGATAGCGCCTCCGCCAATAATCAAATGCTTGATATTCATTAACTTCTGCCGCTCGTTGGGAACTTGTAGCGAGTTGTAAACCTGCAGAGGAACCATAGCCGCAAAATCAATATCGGCGGTTATGTTGGCAAGCGGATGCCCCGTTGGTTCAACCTCAATCAGTCGTAAATTACGCTCTATCGCTCTGACTACCATCATCTTGGCGCCTATATACTCAAGCGACATACAGAGCAAAGCCGAATCGTCAGCCTTTAGATTCAGAAAGTCGCAAGTCATACGAGCGCTGGCAAGCATCCGCTGTTTCTCAACAAGCAACGTTTTTGGCGCGCCTGTCGAGCCGCTAGTGTGCACCAGAACGGTGTCAGCCGAGTTGTTCCATTCCTTTAAAAAATCGGACAAAGACATTAACTGATTGATTGACTAATTGATTGACTAATTGATTGACTGATTAACTGATTAAACTGAATGAATGATTGAATAACGAATTGACAACGGACTACAGACATCAGACTACAGTCCCTACTTTACACTAACTCTCTAATTCTCTAACTCTCTAATTCTCTAATTCTCTAACTCTCTAATATCCAACTCTCTAAATCTCTTCCCCACGCACCCTTTCACCCACAGTTTTTCTCCAACAACTTGCAAAGGCAAATCGATGTTGTTGGTGTAGAGTGCGCCTGTGCCAAGTCCTTGCGGGATGTCGATTCCGAGCGTTGCGGCCCAAAGCGCAATGTAATACAGCCCGATGTTCGACTCCAGCGCCGATGTTGCCCAAAAGCCGATACCGCGCTCGCGGGCAAGCCGAATCCACTCGTTGCAACCGCTCAATCCGCCGTGCAGCGAAGGTTTCAAGATTATATACTGCGGTTTTATGGTGTCAAGAAGTTCGCATTTTCGTTTCGGGTCGTTCACACCGATAAGTTCCTCATCCAAAGCGATTTTAATGGGCGATGTGCGGCACAATTCGGCCATTTTCAGCCACTGCCCAGCCCTTATCGGCTGCTCGATTGAGTGAATGTCGAGCCGAGCCAACCGCTCCAATTTTTGCGGTGCATCGTCGGGACCGAAACCGCCGTTGGCATCAACGCGGATAGTTATCTTGTCGGCAGGAAAACGCTGACGCACAAGTTGTAACAGTTCGTATTCCTTCTCAAAATCGATAGCGCCTATTTTTATCTTAATGCAACTGAAGCCTTGTCGAAGCTTGTCTTCAACCCGTGCGCTCATCTCCTCAAAACTGCCCATCCACACAAGTCCGTTTATTGTTATTCCATCGGTTCCAGTGGCGAACGGCGTGCTCATATCCATTGTATCGAACTCATTGCAAGCCATTTGCGCACACTCCAACCCGAACAGAATCGAAGGATAGTCGCGCAACCGTTCGTAGTCGATTTTGCCGTTGAAATTGGCTGCAACATCGTACAGAACCAATTCAAAATCAGGCACATCGTCGCAACTCAAATTCGGCAACGGCGCCACCTCGCCCCAACCAATGCGGCCACGGTCGTCCTGCATCCGCAGAAACCAGACCTTGTGTTCGGTGTAAACA
>JAFZWI010000148.1 GCA_017617355.1 Salinivirgaceae bacterium
CTTCAGGCGCACTACCGCTCAACAGTCGATTTCTCGAACGAGGCCCTGCAGGCTTCGGAGAAGGGTTTGAGCAAGATTGTGGAGACTTACAACCGACTGATGCGCCTTCAGCCGTCCGACAAGACCACTGTGGATGTTGCTGGCTTGCGCCAACGCTGCGAGGAGGCTATGTGCGACGACCTGAACACACCAATCGTCATTTCGCATCTGTTCGATGCCGCAAAGGCCGTCAACACCGTTGCCGACGGCAAGGGCACCATCAGCCAGGCCGACCTTGACGAACTGAAAGATGTGTTCAAAACGTTTGTCTGCGACATTCTGGGCTTGCAGATTGAGTCAGCAGGCAGCGGCAGCAGCGATGCTTACAAAAAGGCCATCGACCTTCTGCTCTCAATTCGCCAACAGGCAAAGCAAAACAAGGACTGGGCCACAAGCGACCGCATCCGCAACGAGCTGGCCGCCATCGGCTTCAACGTGAAAGACACCAAAGACGGGTTTGAGTGGGAGCTGGCCAATGATTGAGGAATTTTGATTTGAATATTAAAAATGGAAAATCCCCACAGGAGTAACTCTTGCGGGGATTTTCTTTATAGATAAACGATGTATTTCTAAATCTTCAATTCTCTTCCGTAGTAGAAATCAAGAATCTTCATGCGGAACAGATACTCGTATTTGGCTTGAATGAATGTTGATTGCGCCTGTGCAAGGCGGTTTTTGGCCTCGTTGAACTCGAGCGGAGTTACAATGCCAAGGTCGAATTTCTCCTTCACGTAGCGGAACGACTCATCGGCACTGCTCACAGCTTTCTGGCTTGACTCGTAGCGCTTCAGCGCAGCCTGCGCGTTCACATACACTTGTTGAATTTCCTTCAAGAGCGTGTTTTTGGCCTGTTGCAGCTCAAGTTGCGTGTTTTGATATTGCAACTTGCTGTTTTTCACACTTGTGCGAGCCTGCCAACCATTGAAAATCGGAATGCTCAACGAAAGACCTATGCTCTTACTGCCGTGCAGGTCGAGCTGGTCGCTCAACGACGGATTCTCCATGCCCGACATTTTGTAGTAGCTGTTGCTGTAGCCTGCATTTGCGCTCAACGACGGGTACTGTTGCGCCTTTGCAACAGCAATCTGACGGTCGGCGCTCTCAACGGCCAACTCACGGCTCTTAATTTCCGGACGCTCCTCAACGGCGCGCTCATACACGGTGTCAACCGAAAGCAAAGTTGCCGCCACCTGGTCGAAATCGATATTTGGCACAGCCACGTCAAAATTCTCGCTAACAGGCAGTTCCAATAACTGTTGCAGCGTAATTTTCGAAATCAGAAGTGAGTTCTCGCGGTTTGTCACGTCCAATTCCTCCGATGCAGCCTGTGACTCTGTCTCCAGCAACTTTCCAGCGGCCATTTTTCCAGCCTCCACTTGCTGGCGATTCGTCTCTATCTGCTCACGCGTCAGTTCAAGCTGCTCACGCGACGTCTCAAGCAACTCCTTGTTGAGCAGCACATCAAGATAGGCCGAAGTGATGTTCAGCGCCATATTGTTTTTAGCCTGCTCAAGATTCTGCAAGGCGGCTTCATAGTTGAGTTTGCTGACTTTAATCTGATTGTATTTCGACAAGCCGTTGAACAGAGTCACGTTGGCCGAAATGTAGCCCGATGTAGTCGAAGAGTTGTTGTTGACGTAGGTGTTGTTGCTACCCGTCGACTGACCGAACGAATACGACTGACTCAACCCTGCATTGACCGACGGCAGTACTCCGTAGCGTGTCTGCTCGAAAGAATTATGCTGCTGCTCAACGTTCAGTTGCTGCTGCTTAATGGTTATGTTATTCTCAACGGCGTGGTCGATGCAACGCTCCAGCGTCCACTCGTCCTGCGCAAAACCGGTGCTTGCCGACATTGCCGCAACCATTGCCAATATTGCTGTCTTTTTCATTTTTTGATTCCTGTTTTAGATTTTTGATTTGGATTTAAGCATTGAGTTTTCAGCTCTTTCCGCTTTCCTCACTAATGGCTAACACCTACTTTATTACCGCATTACCCTTCAGCTTGTCATCCCAGTCAAGACCGTTTTTAATCTCGATGTTGATGCCGTCCGACAAGCCAATTTCGACATTGCGACGCTCAAAACGCTGCTCGGCTTCGGTTGAGTCGCTCACCAGAATGTTGACAAATGAGCTATCGTTTTCGAAGAAGAGCAAGCCTTCCGAAATGGCCATAACACTGTCGTGGCGGTCGAGAATGATGTCGGCGTTGGCACTATAGCCCGAACGGATGAACTGGTCTTCCTTCAGTTTCACCTTCGCCTTAATCTCGAACTGAACGGCACCATTCTCCTCAACTCCTTTAGGCGAAATGTATTCCAATGTTGCGTCGAAATGAGTGTCGACAATGGCACCAACGGTCAGGTCCAGATTCATGCCCTCGTGGATTTTACCAACTTCCGATTCGTCAATCTTTCCTTTGAAAATCATATCGCTCATGTCGGCCACAACGGCAATGGTCGTGCCGTCGTTGAATGTATTCGACATTGTCACGCTGTTGCCCTCTTTAATTGGAACGTCGATAATCATTCCGTTGATTGTTGAGCGGATGAGCGTGTTGGTAGTGTTCTGCGCCTTCTTGCTCACACCGTCTTTTATAATCTCAAGATTGCTCTGTGCATTGTTATAGTTTTCAACGGCTTGATTGTAAGCCAATTCCGCTGCTTGAAAATCGCTTTCCGAAATCACCTTGCGCTCAAAAAGCTGCTTTTGGCGGTTGTAGTTGATGGTCTCGTTATCGAGATTCATTTTCTGCATTTTCACCTGCGACTCGGCCGAGTTAAGCGACTGAACGTCAGGAATAATCTTCACTTTGGCAATCACTTCGCCCTCTTTCACCATTGAGCCGGCCTCAAGGTATATATCCTGTACAATGCCCGAAACCTGCGGCTTAATTTCAATCTCCTTGCGCGGCACAATCGAGCCGGTGGCCATTGTCTTGTTGATGATGTTAGTCTTCTGCGGCTGCTCAATGTTGTAAACCACAGGCTCCTTCTTGTTTTTGCTGGCCAAGAACACGATTGTTCCGATGAAAATCACTATCACAAAAACCAATGCCAGAATCTTAAAAAACTTTTTCATACTCCTATATGTTTAATTATTAATTAATTGTCAACTGTCAATTCTAAATTACTCCTCTCTAATCGCATCTATCGGTTTGATTTTCACCGCTCTCAAGGCTGGCAACAACCCGGCTATCGCTCCCGCCACAATTAGTATGGCAAGGCAGATTAGCCCCACTCCCAGATTGATGCCCGGATTGAGGAAAATGCTGTCACTTCCTGACAGAACCACACCCAAGCCCTCGTTGAGCAATACGCCCAGAACCAATCCAAGATATCCGGCCACAACCGTAATCAATACTGCCTCTGTCATTATCTGGCGGATAATGCTGCCAGGGGTAGCTCCAATGGCGCGTTTGATGCCAATCTCCTGTGTGCGCTCCTTCACTATCACCAACATAATGTTGCTGATGCCGATGATGCCCGCCAGTAGAGTGCCCAATCCCACAAGCCAAATGAGCACGTTCACACCTAAAAACAATTTCATAATCTGTCCAAATGTTTTGGCAAGATTTAAGTGCTGAAGAGCATCATTATCATCGGGCGACACATCGCGGTGGCGGCTGCGGATGAAGCGCATCACTTCGTCTTCAACATCGCTGATTGACTTCTCCTCAGGTGCCCCTACAATAAGCATCGACACATTATCGCCGTAATTATAAGTCTGTTGCGCGGTTGTGAATGGTATGCGCACGGCCGTTTCGGGGTCGAAAAACAAGCCAATGTTGCCTTTGACATTATAGGTCCCAACCACTGTGTAATATGCACTGCCAACACGTATGCTCTTACCGATAGGCTCCTCACCATTGGGGAACAAGTTGTCGCGAACACGAGGCCCGATGACACAAACCTTACGCCGCTCACGAATATCCATCTCGTTGATATACCGACCTTTGACGATTTTAATATATTCAACTTTTGTGGTTATTGGATACTCTCCCACCACATCACAATCTGAAGTGCGAAGATTATAAGATGCCCCAGTGTTGCTCCATGGTAATATACGCGGAACAACGTAAAGGTCGGGGTACTGCTTGTTGAGAGCCTCCACATCGCTGTTTTTGAAATTCCACCAACGGTTGCGACGGAAACCGCCGTAGGGTATGGTGGTACGACTGGTACGCAGAATTGTTGTGTTTTTAGCATTCTCACTATACTCCGCCTCAATACCGTTCTGCAGACCTTTGCCAGCACCATAGAGCGTTATCAGCATAAACAACCCCCAGAACACGCCAAAGGCCGTAAGAATAGACCTCGTCTTGTTCGCAACGATTGCCTGCCAAATTTCCTTATATAACTCTCTGTCGAACATTTTCTTGTTTTCTTTTTTTTGACTTTAGACAACGGTCATCAGACTACAGTCATACAATCGTATTTTGGTAAATCTGATAATCGGTGCTTTCATTTTTCATTTAATTCTTTACCTCCGTTGTCCTTAGTCTATAGTCTGTTGTCTTAACAATTATTCGTACCTCAACGCCTCAATCGGTTTAATCCGAGCCGCTTTCAAAGCCGGAATCAAACCGGCAATGGCTCCGCATATCACAAGCAAAAGGGTGGCTCCAATGGCAATGCCGAGGTCGGCGTTAGGGTTAAGGAACATCACCACATTGCCAACAGCATCGGTTGTTTCGGCCTGATTGGCGATAATCTGGTCGTTAATGTAATCCACTACCTCCATCACAGCCACACCAAACACCATTCCGAAATATCCGGCAATAAGTGTGATACTCACCGCTTCCGACATAACAAGACTTACAACCGAACCCGGCCGTGCTCCCAACGCCTTGCGCACGCCAATCTCTCGGGTACGCTCCTTCACCACAATCATCATTATGTTGCTCACGCCCACAATGCCCGAAATCAGCGTACCGATACCTATCAGCCAAATGAAGATGCTGATGCCGTCGAACAATTTCAGTGTCGTTTCGTACTCCTCAAGGTCGTTGCTAATCCAGACGGCGCGCTCGTCGTCGGGATTGAACTGGTGCAGAGCGGCAAGTTTTTTGCGTAAATCGGTTTTAATCTCCTTACTCTCCTCAACGCCAACTTCGGGTGCGGTGGTAAGTTGGTAGAACGACACGCGGTCTTTGCCGCCTTGCAGCGTTTTGGCCGTGCTGTAGGGCATATAGATGTAACGGTTATCCCAGTCGGCATCTTTGTAAACGCCCACCACGCGGAACAAGCTGTTGTTGATTTTCACATATTCACCAATGGGGTCGGTATCGGGAAAGACGGTCTTCACCACATCGGAACCGATAGCCACCACCTTACGTTTCAGGCGGATATCGGTATCGTTGATGAATCGGCCATTTTCGATTTTCAGATTCTCGCTTACCGCGATGTCGGGATAGACGCCGCGCGACGAAAAACTGCCGTAGTTGCTGCCGTTCGACACGCTTGAGCTCCACAACTGCAGTACCGGCGTCATTGTGGCCAATCCGTCCAGATTGTCAATCATTTTGGTATCGCGGCTATCGAAGTTGATGCGGCGGTTCTTTCTGTATCCGTTATATTCCATGCTTGTCCATTGGGGATAGACCATCACAAGGTTTGTGGCGTCATTCTCAAAATTCGACATCACGGCGTTCTTCAAACCATTGCCCGAACCCAGAAGCACAATCAAAATGAAGATTCCCCACGCCACGCTGAAAGCGGTAAGCACCGTGCGCAGCTTGTTTTTGCGCATGGTCGAGAAAATCTCCTGCCATTTGTCTAAATCAAACATTCTTTGGCGATTTTAATCTTGTTCGGTGTGTCAGATTCAATCACTCCGTCTTTCAGAAAGACCGTGCGGTTGGTCATGTCGGCAATGTCGCGCTCGTGAGTCACAATAATTATTGTCTTGCCCTCGCGGTTCACCTCCTGCAAAATGTCCATCACCTCGTACGAAGTTTTTGTGTCGAGCGCTCCGGTTGGCTCATCGGCCAAAATTAACTTCGGATTGGCTATCAGTGCGCGCGCAATGGCAATGCGCTGTTTCTGACCACCCGAGAGCTGGTTCGGCATGTGCTCGGCATGAGTGGCCAGCCCAACACGTTCCAAATACTCGTAGGCAATCTGATTGCGTTTTTTGCGGCTAATACCTTGATAATAAAGGGGCAGCGCCACATTCTCCAATGCATTTTTGAATGTGATAAGGTTGAACTGCTGAAAAACAAAGCCGAGCATCCGATTGCGGAAGCCAGCTGCGCGTTTCTCGCTCATGTTGCACACCAGTTCACCGTTAAGGTGATACGAACCTTCATCGTAATTGTCGAGAATGCCCAAAATGTTAAGCAAAGTGGATTTGCCACTACCCGAACTTCCCATAATCGACACCAACTCTCCCTCGGCAACGCTCAGGTTTATACCCTTGAGCACATGAAGCGGCTCTCCTCCGGTATAATACGATTTATGCAGATTTTCAATTTCAATCATCGTTGTTTTGTGCAATTAACGCTTTATAGACTACAAAAAGTGAGCAATGTTACAGGAAAAAAGCATGTTTTTTTGAAAGAGATGAAATTGTTGAAACTCATGAAAAGATTGTGTTCATGTTTTCTGTTTGCGTTTGTGTTAATTTGATTTCTTTTGCAGCGATTTTCAAAAGCTAAAAAATGAAAGTAATCAAGACTAAATCGGAACTTGCCGACTGTTTGCAGCAATTTCGTAACCAACAGAAAACCATAGGGTTTGTGCCGACAATGGGTGCCTTGCACGAGGGGCATTTGTCGCTTGTGGCCAAATCGACAGAGAGCTGCGACATAACCGTTGTCAGCATTTTTGTCAATCCAACGCAGTTCAACGACAAGAACGACCTTGCCAACTATCCGCGCTGCGTTGAGAAGGACTGTGCTCTGCTTGAGAAAGCCGGCTGCAACGTTGTCTTCACGCCTGAGGTTGAGGAGATGTACCCCGAGCCCGACACCCGCCAGTTCTCGTTTGGCAACCTCGACAAGGTTATGGAAGGCGAGCACCGTCCCGGACATTTCAACGGTGTGGCTCAGATTGTCAGCAAGCTTTTCGATGCCGTCAAACCCGACAAGGCATTCTTCGGACTTAAAGATTTTCAACAAGTTGCGATAATTAAAGCTATGGTTAAGCAACTGAATATGAAGCTTGAAATTGTGCCGTGTCCCATTATCCGCGAGGCCGACGGTCTGGCCAAGAGCTCGCGCAACATGCTGCTTGAACCGCAATACCGCGCCATTGCTCCAAAAATTCATCAGACGCTGGCCGAGGCTGCAAAAAAGCGTGACTGCACACCCGAGCAGCTCTGCCAATGGATAACATCGACCATTGACGCAACGCAACTGCTTAAAACAGAATATGTTCAGATAGTCAACTTTGACACGCTGATGCCGGTTGAGAAACTGACAGAAGCCGAAAAACCGATAATCTGCATCGCCGTCTGGGCTGGCAAAATCCGCCTCATTGACAACCTCGTACTCTGAAAAACCACTTTGCGGTGGTTTTAAGTCGTTGTTATTCAGACGGAAACGCAGAAAACGAATAAAAAGTTAATCGCCTTATAACTTTTATTACTTTTGCGCCGTTAAAAACACGCGCTTCTGAAATGAATATCGAAGTTGTAAAATCTAAAATCCATAAGGTTACCGTTACCGAGGCCAATCTGGAATATGTTGGCAGCATTACCATTGACGAGGATTTGCTGGACGCCGCCAATATGATTGAGAATGAGAAGGTTCAGGTTGTCAACGTGAACAACGGCGAGCGTCTTGAGACATACATCATCAAAGGCAAGCGCGGCTCGGGCTGCATCTGCCTCAACGGACCGGCCGCCCGTAAGGCTGTTGTCGGCGACGTAGTGGTCATCATCTCTTACGCCCAAATGGATTTTGAGGAGGCAAAACACTTCAAACCGACATTCATCTTCCCCGACACGGCTACTAATCTGCTAATCGATTAAAACGTTTCGGATTGTCGGACTGAAAGTTACCGCATTTCGACAACAAAAAGAGGCCATACGTAAAAAATTGTCATACAATACACCATATTTGATATTTTTAGCAATTCAAAAACGCGTATGAATATGAAGACACTCAAAATAATAATTCCGTTTGTTGCTGTGCTTCTTTGCTTTGCAACCTGCAAAATCGACCGTCAGGACAAAATGATAGGCCTTTGGAAGCAAATTCCGTTTACCGCCCCCGACAGCTGCGAGATTAAATACTGGCTGTTCTATGCGGGCGACATTCTGGAGACATACGTTGTGGGTCTCGACTCTGTTGGCGAGCGCACCGACACCTTGTCAACCAATCAGTACACCTATTACACTGAAGGCAAAACGCTTGTCATATCTAGCACAACTGGCGACGACGACGATTTTGTTGTTGGCTCAAAAGACATCAGAGGCACCTATTGGATTGACGAACTGAAAAAAAAGAAGCGCTATAAAATGACCCGCCGCAAACTCCCTGATGGTACAACCGGCGGCGCTTACCTGCGTATCGAGATGGTAAAGCAGTAGCTTATGCCCAAACCGAAATCCATTTATGTCTGCAGCAATTGCGGAGCCACATCCTCTACATGGATAGGGCGTTGTCCGTCGTGCGGCGAATGGAACACTTATAACGAAGAAATCCAACAAGTTTCAAATTCAAAATCGACCACCGCAGTAGGACGCGCGGCAACTGGCTCATCACCCATACTGATAAAAGACATTGCTGAGAACCGTCAGCAGCGGCGCTCCACGCAAAGCTCGGAGTTCGACCGCGTGCTTGGCGGCGGACTGGTACCTGGCGTTGTGGTGTTGTTCGGCGGCGAGCCTGGCATCGGCAAATCGACACTGCTGCTGCAAGTGGCCGGACGGTTTCAGGGAACGGTGCTATACGTCTCGGGCGAGGAGAGCGCTGAGCAGATTAAGATGCGTGCCACACGCCTCAAAGTTCATGACGAGAACATCTATTTTCTAGCTGAAATATCGTGCGAAAACATTATCGCTCAGGCTCGTACACTCAAACCCGACCTGCTGATTGTAGATTCAATTCAAACCCTGCGCACCGACTATATTGAGTCGTCGCCGGGCACAGTGTCGCAGATTCGCGAAAGTGCATCGCAACTGCAACAATATGCAAAAGAGACATCGACACCGGTGATAATCGTAGGTCACATCACCAAAGACGGCTCACTGGCCGGCCCCAAAGTGCTTGAGCATGTGGTGGACACCGTTTTGCAGTTTGAAGGTGACAACCGTTTCTTTTACAGGATATTACGCGCCCACAAGAACCGTTTCGGCTCAACTTCGGAAATCGGCATTTTCGAAATGGGCGAAGAAGGGCTGCAGGAGGTTCAGAACCCGTCGGAATTTCTGCTTGGCACCCACCGCGAGCAGTACAGCGGCGTTTCGACAGCCGCAACACTTGAAGGCGTGCGCCCGTTTATGGTTGAGGTTCAGGCACTTGTCAGCACGGCCGTTTACGGCACTCCGCAGCGCTCCACAACCGGTTTCGACTCACGGCGACTCAACATGCTTCTGGCCGTGCTCGAGAAACGCGCCAACTTCAAACTTGCTACAAAAGACGTGTTCCTGAACTTGGCTGGCGGCCTCAAGGTTATCGACCCGGCACTCGATTTGGCTGTCATCTGCGCCATTCTGTCATCGGATGTTGACCGTGCGCTGCGCCAGGGTGACTGCTTTGCCGGCGAGGTCGGCCTTTCGGGCGAAATCCGTCCCACGGCACGCATCGAGCAGCGCATTGCCGAAGCCGACAAACTCGGCTACAAGCGCATTTTTGTGCCCAACCAACCTAAAAACATCCAACCTTCGAAGTACAACATCGAAATCCGCTTTGTCGATAAGATTGAGCAGGTAATTGCAGCAGCTTTTGGAAACGGATAAACTATTTTTGTCGAAGTGCTGGTAAATACAGTCGTTTTTTCACAAAAATAAGCATCGTCTTGCACTAAAAAATATTGACGTGCATCAGTTTTTGACTTTTTAGAGCGACTTGAACTATCAAAAAAACAAGAATTTACGCACACGTTTTCGTAAAAATCTGCTAATCAACATCAAAGCCGGATTCTTATTGATTACCACCAGATTTGAATCGAATGATACCGAATTTTAAGTGTCGATTTTTGGGCCGATTTTTCTATTCACATTTGCATTGTTAAAAATTTAGTGGGTAAAAAATAAATCGAAGTTATTAGGGTACTTAATTTTGCAGCGTGATTAAAAAGTTAAAGCTATGAAAAGAACAGGTATTATCAGCATTGTAGTAGTTGCCATAGCATTAGTTGCAGTTGTCACTTCGGCAACGTCGATTTTGAAAAGCAGTGATAACAAAGTGGTTGTACACATCAGAGGCAACGTGAAAAATGTAACCTACAACGGACATATGCAGTCGGCTATCGGTTACACTATCGAGACAAATTCGGAAAATTACACAGCCGACGATTTTGTTTGCTACGCTACAGATTCAGTAAGCGCCACTGACGCCGGTACCTACAATATGGGTATAAGCAGCGCTGATTTCTGCAACGTAAACCCGAATTTCAAAAATGTTGAGTTTGTGGTTGTCGATGGCAGCATAACAATAAGCGACGAGGAATAAAACGGCTCTGCCGAATAATATATTGACGATAAGGCGCTGATTCACAAACGGTGAGTCGGCGTTTTTTTGTTATTAATTCCCAAAAAAACCATAAATATCAGCGCTTTGTATAAATTTACCACGTTGTTGTTTACCGATTTTGTTTAACGGACTTCGCAGAGTCTGTAAAAACAGCACTCAATTTTCAAACCAGAAGTCCCCCAAACACTATTATGCTTAAAATCAGATTATTATTCACAGCAACAGTTGCGGCCTTATTGGTTGGCTGCTGCAACAACGAAAAATCATCGTCAAACGCGGTGTCGTTCGATGATGTTATAGCATCGCGCAGAAGCGTGCGCAGCTACGACTCCACCAAAACCATTAGCGAGGCGCAGGTGCGCGAATTGCTGACAAGCGCACAACAAGCTCCGTCGTGGGCAAATCAGCAACCTACAAAATACTACGTGGCACAAAGCGCCGCAATGATTGATTCGGTAAAGAATTACATCGGCGGAAACCGTCGCAATGTTGAGGGTGCGCCGATACTCATTGTATCGACATTTGAACGCGGAAAATCGGGGTTCTTCAATGGTAATCCGGCCAACGATTTAGGAGACCTGTGGGGTGCTTACGACAACGGTCTGGCCAACTGCTATCTGATTTTGAAGGCCCGTGCCATGGGATTCGACACATTGATAATGGGTATGCGCGACTCCGACGCATTGCGCCGTCTGTTCAGCATACCTGAAAACGAGGCTATTACCGCCGTCATCTCGTTGGGTTACAGAAGCGGTGAGCCGAGAGTTCCGCAACACAAAAACCTTGACGACATAGTAAAATTCTTCTAACAGGTATTTTCTATAATTGTCGCAACAGGCAAGGCCCGCTATTGAGCCTTGCCTTTTTATTTATCTTTGCCAGCATGAGTTGGATTCTGTATTTCATTTATCTGCTGCTGCTTATTTGGGTAATCCAGAAGGCTCCGTTCTTCAACGCGCCGCACATTGAGCGCCGCTGGATTATTTTCGCCTTTCTGACCAAAGTGCTTGGCGGCGTGGCTCTTTTCATCATCTACAGCTACTACTACGACCCAAAAGACAGCGACATTTTTCACTATTTCAACGACGGCCTGATAATACACAGCGCGCTGTTTGAGAATCCGCTCGATTTTCTGCGGATGGTTTCGGGCATCAACTCCGACGCGCCTGACCTGATGCACTACTACATGACATGCGACTACTGGCTCAAGCCTTTCTACTTCGGGTTGCCCAACGACAATCTGATTGTGATACGTACACACGCGCTTCTCTGCCTTGTGTCGATGGGTAACTTCCATATTCACAATCTGTTTTTCTCGTTTTTCGGATTCATCGGGCTATGGGCGCTTTATAAGGCTTTCTGCAAAGATTTGTCCAATATGCACCTGCTGCTTTTCCTCTGCATGTTTGGCTTTCCGTCGGTTTGGATTTGGACCTCGGGCGCGCTTAAAGAGTCGCTGATGATGGCCATTTTCGGCCTGCTGATTTATTTCTTCCGCGATTTTCTGAAGAAACCGTCGGTGTGGAACGTTGCGGCCATGCTAGTGCTGTCGTATATGATGAAAACTTCGAAATACTACGTGCTGATGGCTGCCATGCCGGCAATGCTGGCCGCCGTCTGGATAAAATACCGGCCAAAACTCGCGATTCTCAAGTTCGCCGCCACGCACCTGCTGCTGTTCGGGTTGTTCTACTGCTCAAAGTTTATTACGGGTTTCGACATGATTGAGGCGATATGCGGAAAGCAACAATGTTTTATATCGATGTCGGAAGATTTGGGCAACGTGGGCAGCTACATCTACCTGCCGCCGCTCGACAACGGATTGCAAAGCATGATAGTGAATGCTCCCAATGCTCTGTTTAACAGCCTGTTCCGCCCAACAATCTTTGAGGCGAAATCGGCAATGATGCTTTTTGCGGCCATTGAGAACATATTTATAATATGCATGTTGGCCGCCGGACTTCTGTTTATTCAACCCAAGAATTTCAGCAACCGCGATGTGTGGTGCTGCCTGTCGTACATAACCATTTTCTTTGTGCTCATCGGCCTTACAACGCCTGTGCTTGGCGCGCTTGTGCGCTACAAAGTGCCCGCCCTTCCGTTCCTCGGAATACTTATTTTGTTGATTGTCAACGACGAAAAAGCACAATCGGCTAACAAATGGATTGAAAAAAGGATAAAACGAAAACGCTGACGCTGACGAAGGACGATAACGATAACACTGACGAAAACCGAAACGTAAAGGCGGACGCATGCTTTGCGTCACTACGGATAATTTTTGTTGGGACGTGGCAATGTCGCGTCACTACATCGTAATTCGTAATTGCTTACGCCTTGTACCTTTTACCTTGCCACTTATCACTTTTAACTTTTTCAACAACCATTAAAATTTTTTTCCTATCTTTCGCAACTGTTTGAATTATACGCAGTAAACTTTAACTAAAACCTGAAAATTATGAGCAGTTTAAGAAAACTATTAGTGGCATTTGCAACCGTGCTAGCTGCTACAGCAACAATGGCCCAAAACGGCTTCAACTATCAGGCGGTTATCCGCGACGCCAACGGCAACCTTCTTGCCGACCAAGACATTGCCTTGCGCATAACGCTGGCAACCGAGGCGGAGACGTATTATCAAGAGACACAAACTGTTAGGTCTAACGCTTACGGCGCTATATCTGTGATTGTAGGCGAAGGAACGGTTGTAAGAGGCAGTTTATCGAACGTACCCTGGAACAGCGGCAACGTGTATATGAAAACCGAGTTTGACCCAACAGGTGTTGGCACCGACGACTTGTTGGTGACTATCAGCACCACCAAACTGCAATCGGTGCCGGTGGCCGAGTACGCCAAAAAAACCAGCGAGGTTGAAAATCCTACAAACATTAAGATTCAAGCCTCCTCAACCACCGGTGACGACGAGGCGCTGTTTGAGGTGAAGGACAACGACGGCAAGGTTGTTTTCGCTGTATATAAAAGCGGAGTCCGCGTTTATGTTGACGAGAACGACTCGAAGGCTGCAAAAAGCGGTTTTGCCGTGGCTGGTCGTTCGGCAAAAGGCGGCGAGGGCAACACATATTTTGCCGTGAATAACGAGGGTACGAAGGTTTTTGTTGACAGCGACAGTGACGACGGCGACAAGGCACCAAAGAGCAAGTTTGCTGTGTCAAGCGTTAAAAGCAGCAAAGATGGTGAAAGTGTTGCTGATAACTATTTGGTTATCAATAACGAAGGAACCAAGGTGTTTGTCGATGGCAATGACTACGATGGCGACAAGGCGCCCAAGAGCAAGTTTGCAGTGTCAAGCGTGCGCAGCGGCAAGGCTGACAAAGTTGACGACTTCTTCCTAATAAACAACGAGGGAACAAAGGTTTTTGTTGACAGCGACAGTGACGACGGTGACAAGGCGCCAAAAAGCAAGTTCGCAGTGTCAAGCGTGCGCAGCAGCAAGGCCGACCAAGCCGACGACTTCTTCCTAATAAACAATGAGGGAACCAAAGTGTTCATTGACGAAACACCGGCTTCCGGTGGCAAGGCACCAAAGAGCAAGTTTGCTGTGTCAAGCGTTAAAAGCAGCAAAACCGATGACAATAACTCCAACTATTTTGTTATTGACTCCGACAGCACCCGCATCTATATTGATGAAGCTGGCAACTCCAAAGCCGCCAAAAGCGGATTCGCAGTTGCAGGAAAGAGGGCAGCCAAAGACGGTGAAACGCGCAACCTTTTCAATATCGACCTCGACACTGCCGCACAAGTTCTCAATGGTGTAAACCGCATCTATTGGTATCCTAACAAGAATGCCTTTATGGCTGGCAATCTGAAAGTTGAGAACCCCGCTCAAGTGGGCGTAAACTCATTCAGCGCAGGTTACCAAAACACGGCCAAAGGCCGGTATTCACAGGCAATGGGCTACAAATCGCAAGCATTGGGCGACTACACAACCGCCATCGGCCGTAATGCCATTGCTGAAGCCGAAAACGCTTATGCCTTTGGTAATTCAGCGCAAGCCCAGGGCAAAGGCAGCTACGCCATTGGTGCTGGCGCAACCGCTGTTGGAATGGGCAGTTTCGCCATAGGCAGCGTGGGGCAGGATTCATTGAACAACCCATTGCCTGCACCACAAACTACTGGTGATTACAGCATTGCCATTGGCGCAGGAACCCAAGCTCAGGGTATGAACACTCTGGCAATGGGTGTTGGCAGTGTAGCCCAGAGTAAGAATAGTGTTGCAATAGGGTATCAGGATACGGCCTTGGCTAATTGCATTGCTATGGGAATTGGTTCAAAAGCTTTTGGTTTGAGTTCCATTGCCATTGGCTATAATACAAAATCTGACGGTCTTTCTTCTACTGCCATCGGGTATAGCACAATCGCCTCAGGCCTTGGATCCACCGCTTTGGGAATCGAAACAACTGCTTCTAGTTTTTATTCTACTTCTTTGGGATCTAATACAACCGCTTCTGGTCCAGTGTCTACGGCTATGGGATTTAATACAACCGCTTCTGGTTCAAGGTCTACGGCTATGGGATATTATACAACGGCCATAGCACTATCGGAAGTTGTTGTCGGACAGCTTAATACCGATTACGGCAGCAATATTGCAGGTGTAACCGATACATGGGTTGTTGACGCCCCATTGTTTGTTGTTGGAAACGGCACAGCCGATAATTCGAGAAGCGATGCCCTGATTATCACCAAAAAAGGTAATATGTTTGTTTATGGCGACATAACCTATTCCGGTTCGTGCGTTCATCACTCTGATTTGCGTTTGAAGAAAGATGTTGAAACAATAGGCGGAGCATTGGATAAAGTGCTGCAGTTGCGTGGCGTAACATATTATTGGAAAAACAAAGAGGAAATGGCTGCCGCCAAAGGCAAAGATGTCAATAACTTCAGCTATGGATTCAGCAGTGGGAAGCAGATTGGCATTATCGCCCAAGAGATTGAGCAAGTTGTACCCGAACTAGTAGTGACTGATAATGATGGCTTTAAGGCTGTCAGATATGATAACATTGCACCATTGCTCATTGAGGCCATAAAAGAGCAGCAAACCATAATAGAAAGGCAGCAGAAAGAAAATGATGAGATGAAGGCCAGAATGGAGAAAATGGAGAAGATGCTGGAAGAATTGATGAAGAAACAATAGAAACTGTTTTGGGCGAAAGCCCATAAAAGGATTTTTTTAATTTCTCATTTAGAAAAGGTCACAGCCGTGAGGTTGGGACCTTTTTGTTTTTTGTTAATAATTATGTTGTAAAAATCGATTCCGGTTTCAATCAACACATATCAAAACCTGTACTTTTACAGTCCACTAAAATATTACCACTATGAGCGAAGAACAACCGAAAGTAAGATATTCCGACGAGGAGCTCGCGGAGTTCAAACAGATTATTTTGGAGAAGCTGGCCAAAGCGCAAGAGGAGTATGAAACTCTTTGCCAGACACTTGCACATGCCGACGGAAACGACACTCTCGACACATCGCCCACCTTCAAGGTTTTGGAAGAAGGCGCAAGCGTACTGTCGCGTGAGGAGACCGGCCGGTTGGCGCAACATCAGGAAAAATTCATCCAGCACCTGAAAGCCGCGCTTGTCCGCATCGAGAACAAGACCTATGGCATCTGCCGTGAGACAGGCCAGTTGATACCAAAAGAACGCTTGCGCGCCGTGCCGCACGCCACACTGAGCGTTGAGGCCAAAAACAACAAGAAATAAGTTACAGAAAAACATGCAGCCACATTTGCGACCGACAGATGTGGCTGTTTTTCAATAAAATGCAAATGAGTAGAGGAAAACTTGCCATACTGCTGATTGTTCTGATTCTGGTTGCCGACCAGATAATCAAGATTTGGGTTAAAACCCACATGATGCTTGGTGAGGAGATTTCGGTTTTGGGCAACTGGTGCAATATCCTTTTCACCGAAAACAACGGCATGGCCTTCGGAATGGAGTTTTTCGGGAAAGCCGGAAAATACATTCTTAGCATCTTCCGCATTGTAGCTGTAGTGTTGCTAGGCTATTACATCTGGAAACTCACAACGCGCACAGTGCCAATGGGTTACTTTGTTTGCATCACACTTATAACGGCCGGAGCGGCAGGCAACATCTTCGACTGCATGTTCTACGGACTGATATTTGAGCCAAGCTATCACAACATTGCAGGCTTTACAGCCTTTGGCCACGGCTACTCGAGCTTTCTGCAAGGGCGCGTGGTCGATATGTTCTACTTCCCGATAATACAAGGCCACTGGCCGGCATGGTCGCCAATAAAGGCATCAGAGGAGTTCATCTTCTTCCGCCCGATATTCAACCTGGCCGACGCCGCCATAACCTGCGGAATGATATGGATGCTTCTGTTTGAGCGTAAAACGCTTCAATCGGAACTTGATTTTGAGAAGAAATAATGGAATGGAGCAAACTGCTATCGACACGCCGCTTCGGGCGTGAGGCCAATCAGCCGACAGCCGATTTGGAGATAATACGCACCAATTTTCAGCGCGACTACGACCGCCTTATCTTCTGCTCGCCCTTCCGCCGCATGCAGAACAAGACACAGGTTTTTCCTCTGCCAGGTAGCGTTTTTGTCCATAACCGCTTGACTCACAGTCTTGAAGTGGCCAGCATTGGGCGCTCGTTGGGAAACATTGTCTCAACCCATATTTTGAAAACAGGCCAGCCCGTCAATCCGTTGATAAGTGAGTTGGGAACCATTGTGTCGGTGGCCGGACTGGCTCACGACCTTGGCAACCCGCCGTTTGGACACTCGGGCGAAAGCGCCATATCGAACTTTTTTGAGAACGGCGGCGGCCGCAGCCTTCAATCGGAAATGACTGAGGCCGAATGGCTCGACCTGACAAATTTTGAGGGAAACGCCAATCTGTTGCGTCTTCTCACACATCAGTTCAAAGGACGGCGCATGGGCGGAATGTCGCTTACATACGCAAGTCTGTCGGCCATGATAAAATATCCTTTCGCCTCAACCCAGCGCACCAAAAAAGGCAAATACGGATTCTTCCAGAGCGAGAAAGAGGCGTTTATCGACATTGCCAACGAAACCGGCCTTGCCTGCATCGATGCCGAAAAGGGCATTTACGCCCGCAATCCGCTGGCCTATCTTATGGAGGCCGCCGACGACATCGCCTATATGATAATGGATATTGAAGACGCTCACAAGCTGGGCATTCTGTCGTTTGACGAGACTCGCGCCCGCCTCTCCAGCTTCTTCGACGGGAAAAACCTTGAGATTTTCCATAACAAACTGAACGAGATAGCCGATGTGGTTACCGACAACAACGAGCTTGTGGCTTTCCTGCGGGCTTCGGCTATCAATCATCTTACAATCCGCACTTCGGAGGTGTTTATCAATAACTTAGACGCCATAATGAACGGCACGTTCAAAGGCTCGCTTGTAAAAAATCTGCCCGAGAAAATCGAGACCGAATATGAGGAGAGTAGCGATTTGTCAGTTAAGAAGATTTATAACAACCGCTCGGTTGTAAAGGTTGAGATTACTGGCTACAACGTGCTGAAAACACTTGTCGAGGAGTTCTTGCAGGCTGCAATGTCGCCAAAATCGAACTACTCGCGCAAGCTGCTACAGCTGATACCCGAGCAGTACAAAACCGAGGCCGAGACAACCTACGACAAATGCCGCCAGATTCTCGATTTCATCTCCGGCATGACCGACCTCTACGCCATGGACATTTACAAGCTAATCAAAGGCGACAACGCTTTGACGATTTAGCTTGCAGACTTTCAACTTTGGATTTAGTCAAAATCCGAATTCTTCTTTTTCCACACCGAATTTGAATCGACAGCCGCCAAATGTGGATTTGCTATTATCGTTTTGTGATTCGGGTGTACTTTTGGCCATCGAAACAGGAATAACAGATACAACTGGAAACCCTAAAAGAAACTTTACCCCTATTTTAATAGCCCTCGGCTCCTAACTGAGGGCGTTTTTTTTATCTAAATTCTCTATTTTTGCCCCGTTTTTAAAACCACAGACAGTGATAAGAACATACGATTTTCTGGTAATTGGCTCTGGCGTGGCGGGAATGAGCTACGCACTCAAGGTGGCCAATTCGGGCAAGGGCCGCGTGGCCATCGTCTGCAAAACAACACTCGAAGAGGCCAACACGGCCAAAGCACAGGGCGGCATTGCTTCGGTTACCAATCTCAAGGTCGATGATTTCGACAAGCATATAGAAGACACAATGATTGCAGGAGACTTCCTGAGCGACCGCAAGGCCGTAGAGCAAGTTGTCCGCAACGCACCGTCGCAGATTGCTGAACTGGTGAAGTGGGGCGTCAATTTCGACCGCACTGATAGCGGCGAGTTCGACCTTCACCGCGAGGGCGGCCACTCTGAATTCCGAATCCTTCACCACGCCGATGACACGGGCGCCGAGATTCAGCGAGGTCTGATGGAAGCCGTCCGTCACAATCCGAACATCGATATTCTTGAGAATCACTTTGCTGTGGAGATTATCACACAGCACCACTTGGGCGTTGAGGTTACACGCCGTACACCTGATATTGAGTGCTTTGGAGCCTATATTCTCAATCCCGAAACAAACAAAATCGATACATATCTGTCGCGCGTGACTCTGATGGCCACGGGCGGCATCGGTTCCATCTACGCCACCACCACCAATCCCAACATCGCCACTGGCGACGGCATTGCAATGGTTTATCGCGCAAAGGGAACCGTTCAGGATATGGAGTTTGTGCAGTTCCACCCGACGGCACTTTTCCACCCTGGCGAAACGCACCCTGCCTACCTTATCACGGAGGCTATGCGCGGCTACGGCGGCATTTTGCGTTTACCGAACGGCGAGGAGTTTATGCACAAGTACGATGAGCGCCTGAGTCTTGCGCCACGCGACATTGTGGCCCGCGCCATCGACAAGGAGATGAAAATCCATGGTCTCGACCACGTCTGCCTTGATGTCACACACAAAGACCCCGAGGAAACCAAACATCACTTCCCGAACATCTACGCGAAGTGCCTAAGCATCGGTATCGACATTACAAAACAGTATATTCCAGTTGCGCCTTGCGCCCACTATATGTGTGGCGGCATCAAAGTTGATTTGAACGCCTGCTCGAGCATCAAGCGGCTCTATGCCGTGGGCGAGTGCTCTTGCACAGGTCTGCACGGAGGTAACCGTTTGGCTTCCAACTCATTGATTGAAGCTGTTGTTTATGCTGACGCTGCCGCGAAACACAGTCTGCAACACATCGACGAATACACGTTCAACGA
Source organism: Salinivirgaceae bacterium (assembly GCA_017617355.1). Taxonomy (GTDB): domain Bacteria; phylum Bacteroidota; class Bacteroidia; order Bacteroidales; family SZUA-534; genus RUG13583. Next base: position 19,946 of record JAFZWI010000148.1, read on the forward strand.
GCGTGTGCCTGAGTGGAACGATGAGGGCACGATGACCAATGAGGAGCGCGTGCTCATTGCGCAAGACATCCGCGAGGTAGGGCAGATTATGAGCACCTACGTGGGTATTGTCCGCAGCAACCTGCGCTTGAAACGTGCCTGGACCCGTCTGGATTTGCTCTACGAAGAGACCGAAGACCTTTTCAAACGCGTAAAAG